>JAEOTF010000303.1 GCA_016840025.1 Candidatus Hodarchaeota archaeon | reverse complement strand
ATCACTGATACAGTTCTCGTGGCTGTATACATAGCTACCGATTTGAAGTTCATAAAACCCTGTTGCTTCCATTGCGCTCCCTGCCACGGCTGGGATATCATTCTCCCGTAAAGCTTCTACGACTCCCACTTCCGCTCCACTAGCTAAATGTACGAATACATCGCAACCCTGGTCGATTAGGGCTTGAGCTGTGTCTTTACCTTTTATTGGATCGGTCCATGTTAGCATCTCAACAACAAAAGTTTCCGCATTTGGATTTACAGTGGCTACTCCCATTTTGAATGCATTAGCTGATGCCCACATGAATGGGAACAGGTATCCAACTGGATAGCCGATCTTATTTGATTCGGTCATTAGACCTAGGACAATCCCTCCCAAATAGGCGGATTGTTGGGAGTCAGGTGAGTATCCGAACTGATTGGGGTTACTGAATGGCTCACCCCAAACTGCTGGTTCGCCGTATGGAGTCCCGAACCAAGTATCAGGGTAATCCGGTGCCACTTTGGTTACTGTATCTTGCATAACTGTGTCGTGGTCTAAAATTATGTCAAATCCTCTATCAGCCATACTCCTTAGAGCTCTTTCGTTTTCTTCGTGGGTAGTCCACTCAACAACCTCAAACTCAATTCCGAATCTCTCTTGAGCTGTTAGAAGACCATTAATACCAGATTGATCCCAGAAGGATACAGAGCCTGAAAGTGAGAGAATCATTCCTACCTTAACTGGACCTGGAGTTTCGGTGACAGTAGTTGTCTCTGTTACAGTCTGAGTATTAGTCTGTGTCACAGTTGTGGTACCTCCCCCAACAGTTGTAGTTGTAGTCGCAGTTGCTGTTTCAGTTACTGTAGTGAGTTCCGTAGGGACTGTTGTGATATAATACGCAGAACCGGCTATAACCAATGCAATTACGATGATGGCAACAATAGATGCTGATTGAACTTGTGATAAAGCTTTTTGATTCATAAAAATTTTTCATTTCTCGTTAATATAAACTTTTAGGTTTCAAAAAAAAAGAAGAAAAATATTTAATCCGTTTTTTTAGAATCTTAGGTTAAGAAGGTGGTCTTGGTTCAATTGGTGGATTTGGTGGTTCAAAGGGCTGTGGTTTCTCCGGCCATTGCGATTCTCTAAGAATCGATAGTATTATTTTCACACCTCTTTTCCAATTTCTTTTATTCTCTCATCTACACCCTTTAGTTCGTTCTCTAACTCATCTCTGTATTGTTTTAGTAAATCAATCTTCTCAGCATTGCTAAGATATCTACGACCATGGGGTGTTCCGCAACATTCGAATCCCCTTCTATATCAACCTCCTAAACATAATAAGAAAGTAGCGAGTAGATATTGACTAGGGAAATTGCAAGTTAGTCACGCTTCCCGTAGATTTCTTTAAGAACAAACTGACTCAATCTGGAAATGGATAATAAATAAATTTATGCTGAGAAAGCATCATGATCAAATTCGCGTTTATTATTTCTTAGTAGATGTCTTAGTAATTCATGTCCTGCTTGAATGCATGAATTTCTTGTTGTATTTCTAAGAGGGCCTGCTTCAATAACCATAAGACTATCTAAAATTTTTAGTCTGACCCAAACACTGCCATCTTCTGAAATCCAGGTAAGAACTTGTCCGGTAACTCCAGCACTTAAGCTATACCATCGCCATTTTCCAAACCAAGTGTTTTTTAGATTTGAAACCAAGAATTGAGGATCAAGGTCATTTGGAAGACAGAGTTGTGTAACGGTGATTGCTTCTTCATTAGAATTATCATATCTATTTTGATATTCTTCTACTTTACTCAATTTGTACGAACCTGAAGGGGTCTTCAACAGAACACCATCTCTTTCTAACCGCTTGATAGTTCTTGATAATATTTCTTGATGCCATCCTAGCTTTCTTTTTAGACCCTGGAACGTTATCTCAGAGTTCGGCATGGTGTTTAACAAGGAGATAATATGGAGATTACGATCATGGCTCTTAGGCTCCTGGATTTGGAATGATTCTAATAAGACAGAATTTTCTTTCCTAGCATGGAGTTGTCTACGGTTTTCGGTATCTTCTAGATTGCAGAAAATAGCTTGTATCAAGTGAAATCGTATCCAGTAATATTTTTATCTGAAACCCTAGAAATAAACCTTTCCTATGAGAATTTGTTCTACATTAGTACCAAGGTTTATTTTTATTATAGATGACAATAAGCATAAATGAAAATGTCGGTTGAGAAAAAAAGCGGTTGCCTAATCTGCGGTGAAGATCTGGTATACAAAACATATAATGAAAAGTTGAAGTGCTATTACTGCTCAATTTTTTATGATTCATATGTTAAATGTAACAAAGATCATTTTGTTTGCGATAAATGTCATAGTTTATCAGCAAATGAGATAATAGAAAAATTCGCATTAAATACGGAATTATTGGATCCTTTAGAAATTGCTCTTATCCTAATGAGGAATCCAAAGATAAAAATGCATGGCCCTGAACACCATTTTCTAGTTCCTGCAGTATTGCTCACCTCATACTATAATATTCAAAAACATAGCCGAAGGGAAAAGGAACGAAAGATAAAAGAGGCTAAAAAGAGGGCTTTGAATATTTTAGGAGGGTTTTGTGGTTTTTATGGTGTTTGTGGAGCGGCGGTAGGGACTGGTATATTTATGAGCTTAGTCACAAATTCCACCCCGCTCTCTATAGAATCTTGGAGATTATCTAACCTCATAACTGCAAAAAGCCTTAGTGCAATAGCTAATAATGGAGGGCCTAGATGCTGCAAGAGAAATACTTACTTAGCCTTAATTGAAGCAGTGATTTTTTTAAGAGAGAACTGTAATATCAATATGACGATCAATCCAAATCTAAAATGCGAATATTATGATTTAAATAAGGAATGTTTAAAGAGCAAATGTATGTTTTATGAATAATTAAATTGAATGACATCATAAACTAATTTTAATCTCTCATTAAGAAATTTTCACATTATTTGTAAAAAATTCACAAAACATACTGGAATTACAGTAAACTCATCTTTAAACAAAGTAATGGTTTATATGAATGATTTTTTTTCAGTAAGGATAATTTTGACATTCGAGGAAGCCAAACAATATCGAGATTTTGTAAAAAAAGTATCTCCCAAAATTGCAGAATTATTAGGAGTTAAACGTCGAAGTCTACGTGTATTTATGACATCTACCCTTGAACTTCCTACACTTGCAATCACTCATGGACGGTCCATATTCCTAAATTCGGAGTGGTTTGATAGATATCCAGGTGATTATGGTACCATTGTTCACGAGGTAGCTCATGCAGTCATGGACATTCAGGTTGCATTAGAAGAGGAGAACTGGATAATCGAAGGTCTTGCAGATTATGTCAGGGAAGTTCTCGGCTATCCATCAATAAATAATACATCCCCTAAATTCGATGTAAAAGGTTTATTCAAAGGATATCAATACACGGCGCATTTCTTTTTATGGCTTCAAAAAAGGTATGGTGAAACTGAGATAAAAGAAATGTCTAGACGGATATCTGAAGGTAAAACTTTCGATGTTGAGAATCTTAAAAATCGTCTTGAGGAGTATAAAAAAGAACAAAACAGGAATAAGTAATATTGAAAACATAGAACATCTCGGTATTGTATATTCTAAATGCTTCTGATTAACCAGTTCTTTTTTTTTTAGAAATTGACAAGTTGTTATTCATTAATGTTTTAGGACTTATTTTGGTTCAATTACTATGAATTTGAGCGAATTTTTTAGTTGGTGAATTCCACCACCTTCGGCAACTATCTGAAAAACCTTATCTGACTCTACAACTATACTTCCGCCTATTACTGACACACCCTTCTCAAATAGAGGATCTGGAATAACTGTCGACGGGGGGGGGGGGGTCATATCAGTACACCAAGACGAGCCTGCTTTGATAATTCAAGCATACGATCTATAGTTCCATTTGCTATAGCGGTGCCTATTATTATTACCACATCGGCTTTTGGTAGGAATTCTTCGCAAGCCTCATAAGGAAGCACCCAATTATCAAGAATGGTTCCTCTCTCAAGGACGAAAACCTGTTTAGCTTTTTTCTTTAAAGTATGGACGATGGGTCTCATATTACCAACCATTACGATAGAATCAGACGGGTTTATGTTGATCTCTTCGATCAAATTACCATCGCTAATCTTATACCTGTTCGTCTTTT
>JAEOTF010000554.1 GCA_016840025.1 Candidatus Hodarchaeota archaeon | reverse complement strand
TCAGGCCAATGCTCCTTAATTAGGAGACTATCCTTAATACTCTCCATACAGCAAAAGTTAGAACAATAAGGATTGAATCTAAGATCTCGCGACCCAACGCAATTGATAAAAGCTACCTTTTTTGGTTTACAAAGATCACTAGGTCGTACTAGTTCTCCGTACGTTGGTCCAGCCGCATTGATTAATCTTTCAAATTCAAATGTTGTAATCACGTTAGAATAACGTCCCCATCCATATTCCGGGATTTTAGAAGGATCAAATTTCTCAAATCCAACCGCAACAATAATAGCACCAACTTTATAGGTGAAAATCTTCTCAGTATCTTCATAATTGATGGCCTCTTTTTCACATTCGGAAATACACTTTCCACAAGCTAATGGTGAAAGACCCAAGCAATTTTCCTCGTCGATTATATAGCTAGCAGGTACAGCCTGGGGGTAGGGTATATAAATTGCCTTTCTCCAACCTAAGTTCCCTGAATACTCGTCCATAACATTTTGAGGGCAAACTGCAACGCAATCGTCGCATGCAGTACAAAGATCTTCATTTACATACCGAGGTTTCTTTTTAATAGTGACTTCAAAATTACCAATATAACCTGATATGCTTGTAACTTCTGCGTTAGAAATTAGTTTAATATTATCATGATTCCCCACATCCGCCATTTTTGGGCCTAAAATACAAATGGAACAATCCATTGTTGGAAAAGTTTTGTCGATAAGAGCCATATTTCCTCCTATAGTAGGCGATTTCTCAACAAGAATGATTTTATAATCGTCAGCTAAATCTAAAGCAGCTTGAATTCCTGCCACGCCGCCTCCGATGATTAATACTCGTTGTTTAACAGGAACAATAATATCATCAACTTCTTCTAATAATTCAGCTTTAGCAATCGCCATTTCAATTAATTCTTTGGCCTTTTTTGTGGCTTCTTGCTTCTCCGAAAGATGCACCCAACTGCATTGTTCTCGAATGTTAGCCACTTCAACTAAGGAAGGGTTAATTCCGACTCTACTTAGAATTTTTTTCCATGTTGGTCCATGCAATCTCGGGCTACAGGCTGCCACAACTATCTTTTCTATTCCTTGCTCATTTATAGCTGTTTCAATTTCTAACTGTCCGGGATCAGAACATGTATATGGGTTAACTTGAACTAATTTAACTTCTGGAATCTTCTGAATCTCTTCGGCTAATTGGTCGATATCTATAGTACCACCAATATTTTTTCCACACTTACAAAGAAAAACTCCAATATCTGGCCCTCCGAAAGGTTTGTCTTCGCTTTTTGTCATCTTTTCACCGTCATTTTTTAATTTTTTTGCTTTTTGCCTTCTCCCGAATTTGCTCCATTCTTTTTGTAAATCCTTCTCTTTTTTCTTCAACAAATTCGCCACAAATGATAATACCTTTTTTAAAATCGAAGGTCGCCATATGAGGGGGGCAATCTGTTTTGATTTTAATCTGTTTTTTCATCCATTCTAACATCTCTACAGCATCGCCAAGCCTATTTTTAGTTCCATATTGAATGAAGCAAGGCGCAAGCACCTCGATGAAATTAAAACCCTCATTATCTATACTTTTAAATATGCTTTTCTGTAATCTAAGGGTGTCATATCCAGGCCATCTAGCAACATAAGTTGCGCCTGCTGCGGCTGCCAAACTTATTAAATTGAAAGGAGGTTCCATATTCCCGTATGGTGTCGTTTGTGTAATATCACCAATATGAGTTGTAGGGGCAACTTGACCTCCTGTCATACCATAAACATTATTGTTAACGCAGAGAACAGTAAGCTCAATGTTTCTTCTAGCAGCACGGATAAAATGATTACCCCCAATGGCAAAAAGATCACCATCTCCCGAAAGTACAATAACCTCTAATTTAGGATTTGCTAGTTTCAGTCCGGTGGCAAAGGGAATAGCTCTTCCATGCGTAGTATGAAAAGCTGGTGCTTTAAAACAACCACTAGACCGACCAGTGCATCCAAGACCAGAAACAATTGCATAATCTTTCAATGTTAATCCCATTTCACTTAAACTGGTGGTTATTGATGTTATAGCAGTTCCAATAAGACATCCAGGGCAAAAAATAAATCTATTCAGATTTAACCTTTCTCTTAGGGGATGTTCAAAAGCTTCCTCTGGAATACAAACCTCATCTGAAACTTTCATTAATTAATCTCCTCCATAATTTTTTTATATAGAAATTTTGGTGAAAATGGAATCACCGTAGGAACAGAAATGCCAGATACTTCAAATAGATGACGAAATCGTTGAACTTCTCTAATTATCATGCCGTAATTCATCTCACTTACTATCACCTTGGAAACTCCATTTTTTCCTATTTTTTCCATTACCTCATCAGGAAATGGCCAAATACTTTTTAATCGAACGTATCCTATCTTTTTTCCTTCATTACGTAATTTCTCAATAACTTCTGGAACTCCTCTAGAATTAATACCGTAAGATAAAAGTATCGTTTCGGCGTCTTCAAGATATTTTTCTTCCCAATCATTAATATCTGGTCGAGCGTTTATAATTTTATCAGATAATCTCTTAATTAATTTTTCTGCTGCTTCGGGACTCTGGTCTGGATTTCCCACTTCATCATGAGTCAAACCAGAAACGTAGAAATGGTAATCCGTCCCCGCAACAGCCATTCCGGGGATAAGATCATCATCAAACACTTCAAAAGGCTTATATTTTTCCGGAGGAACTTGTGGTGGTTTACGATTTACAATTTCAAAATCGGAGTGATAATAGAGAGGTTCCATCATTTGTCCTAAAAAGCCATCCGAAGCAACAATCACAGGATTGCGGTATTTCTCAGCGAGATTGAAAGCTCGAATCGTTAAATCATACATTTCTTGGACCGTCGATGGTGCTAGTACAATAATTTGATAATCACCGTGAGATGCATACCTCGTTTGATAAATATCTGATTGAGAGGCATTAGTAGGTTGCCCCGTACTTGGGCCCCCTCTCATAATCGTTACGATAACAACTGGTGCTTCTAACATTACACCTAATCCTATACTTTCAGCCATAAGGGATAGTCCTGGCCCCGAAGTCGCAGTCATTGATTTCACGCCGGCATAAGAAGCTCCGATA
>JAEOTF010000531.1 GCA_016840025.1 Candidatus Hodarchaeota archaeon | reverse complement strand
TGGATAATATACCTGAGCAGAACCGGCTGTGTGGCTGCCTATGAGTTTGAAAATGATTTCATGAGTACCTGAAGTAATTTTCAATTCATCTTTTACACTGATATTCGGTAGAAACAATTCCGCGTTCTTTATGTCCGCTTTTAATATTTCATCTTCTTCAGCATATTGCTTTGCATATTCGACTAATTCTTCTGGGCTTAAATACCCCTTTAGACTTTTTTTAAGAGAAGTGAGACCCTTTTTGGATACAACGATATCAACGTCTTTGAAAACTTTCATAGCTAAGATGTGATCCCAGTGCGTGTGAGTTAGTAATAGGTGACTTGTTTTTCTTTGAAATCTCTTTTCCATGTCCTTTCTGAATTTCTCTGCGAATTCCAAGTAAACTCCACAATCTACAAAAACAAGTGAATCTGGAAGAGCAATACAAGTAGTTAGTATGGTTTGTGCAGCATTGTTAACTTTAATTTTTTTATCATATGTAGCTGTCGCTGCTACAATGTTTTCTGTTACATCATAATACGGCATAAGTAATCTACAAAGTAAGGATTAATAAGATATTACCTTACTTAGGATTTTTTCAGTTCTTTATATCTGTAACATTCAGTTGTATGATCGTTCACCATACCTACTGCTTGCATGAATGCATAAACGATAGTTGGTCCCACAAATCTGAAACCTCGTTTTTTCAAATCTTTACTAATCTTCTCAGAGAGCTCAGTTTTCGCTGGAAGCTCTCGTAGAGTTTTCCATTGATTTTGAATGGGCTTGTTATCTACGAATCCCCAAATGTATTTATCAAATGTTCCGAATTCCTCTCGTACTTTGATAAATGCTTGTGCATTTGAGACTGCGGAGTGTACCTTCAATTTGTTTCTAATAATTCCCTCATTCTGTAATAATTCGGTGATTTTTTCCTCTTTGTATTCTGCTATTTTTTCATAATCAAAACCATCGAATGCTTTCCGATAATTCTCTCTTCTTTGTAGAATAGTAATCCAACTTAGACCTGCTTGTGCTCCTTCTAGAATTAGGAATTCAAAAAGAACTTTATCATCATGAACTGGAACACCCCATTCCTTATCGTGATAATCAATAGAAATCTGATGATTTAATCCCCATTCACATCTTTTTACCATTGGTGATCTCCTCATATTTTGCTAAAACACTGATTAGAATTATTAATATACATATCTTGTTCAGGTTTCCTCTTGATAAATATATTCGATAAATGGCAAGTAATTATTCGCATCTCTTTCTTCATCAATATTCATATTCTTCAAGTCATGCAACAAGCGATACTTCTCTTTAGAGATTACTTCACCCATTCCGTGTTCTTTCGCTAACTCATTTATTTGCATTAATTTTCTTTTAGTTATTACCCAAACCAAGAATTGGCTAAGATATTTTAGTGTTAGTTGCCCCCCTGGACCATTTAAAATTACATCAAATGAGTGATTTGCCCATGGAAGCTCAAGTAGGACACTTTTTAGCTGGAGCTTCTGCATTTTATCGAATAGTATTTCTGATTGATCTGGATTTACTAGTTTATCTTTTTCCCCGGTTACAAGAAAAACTGGAGGGATAGAATGTCTATTTTTCTCAGAGATGTAAGTCAATGGTGAGAATACTTTGTAGAGATATTCTAGTTCTTCTTCTGAGCCACCGGTTCCTCTATAGATTAATGCCTTCAGTATGTTTTTTATGCCATAAAAATTGTAGACTTTCGAAAAGTCAGTTACTGGATAAAAAGCAATTACACCTGCTATTTTGTATTGCTGTATAGAACCATCCGTTTCATCGATGAAATGGGAGTCTCCTAGACAACTGAATGCTGTAAGTAAAGCCAAGTGACCCCCAGCAGATCTTCCGAATAAGAATAATTCATTTGGGTTTCCATTATAGATTTGCGCATTTTTCTTTGCATAAATAATTGATGATCGAATATCATCAACCATATCACAGATGAGTAAGTCTTCTTTTATGGTTTCTCTGTTTTTGTACAGATATTTTATTGGAGCTAATCGATAATCAACACTAAAAACTACGTACCCGTAATTCGCAAGCATTTTGCAGATTTTTTCGCATTTTGATCTATCCTTTGATCCTACTATGAATCCTCCTCCATGTATAAACACAATCGTAGGAAATGTTCCTTCCCTGTTTGGGTAGTATATGTTTAATGTTAGTTCTTCATTTTCGATAGTTCTGTAGATTATCCCTCGAACACTACTAACTCTTTTTGCTAATGCTCTTGGTCTTACTCCAGTAAAATAGTGTGAAAGCTTAAATCGAACGTTTCTTGTAAATCGAGAACTAATAAATGGGTCAACGTAATGGAGGTAATCTTGACCTAAACCCAGTTCCATATTCGATCTTAATTGTTTGTTTGTACTTCTTACTCGAGTAAATGGAATGAATAATCTCAAAACGGTTATTGTATTTAGGATTATACTAGTAAGGAGAAAGGCTACACTCTGAGTTTGTTGTGGTAATGTCCAATTATTAGCTAAAATAATGACTGATACTAGGATTAAGGAGAGTGGCAAACCAGAAATCCATAAACCGATTTCCGTTAACCAGAATCCCAAAATTGTAGCAGACACTAGGACAAATAAACCAAAAAGCAGCAATGCTATAATTAGGAATGTTGTTGCTATTATATCCATTTTTGAATCCCGTTATGATTCTCTAAAATATTATAAGCAAAAATAAAATAATAGGATTAACACCAGTCTGGAAATTCCAATCTAATTTCCAAGTTTCGTTATATTATTCC
>JAEOTF010000302.1 GCA_016840025.1 Candidatus Hodarchaeota archaeon | reverse complement strand
GAGAATAGTTTCCCTGCAGAAAAATGGAAAGACGTTCCAAAATCAAGCGTAGGAATGTATACAAAATGTCTAAAAATTCTAAGGGAAAACGGGTTGATCTCTAAGCGGAATGGTTACTATTCCCTTAGTCGTGACCTATTAATTTCTCTTGAAAAAATCATAGATCGATGGAAAGATTTGATCAACTCTGTCGAGCGAGGAGAAAAAATAGAATTGAAATAAGGTCAGATAAACGCGCAGTGATTGCTATAGCTAGTTAAAACGATTCGAAAAGATTTAAAAAGTAGTTAGGCGGGTTGAGTTTTCCGAATCCAGATTTGAACTTGACATAATAGTTAAAAGGAAGAGATCCAACAAACAATGACAAATGTCATCATTTTTTATAGATATAATCACGATAGATAACATTATTCACGTTATTAAGATACTAGCTATCATAATAGCCGTTATAATAATTGACAGAGTTATTAGCAGAACAATTACGAAGTACTCCCAAAAACTTTCTCTTGACACTAATCTCGTAAATGCTCTAAAACTTATATCAAGAATAATTATCTTTGTAGCTGGCGTTATTGCTCTACTTCAGTTATTCGGTATGCAAGCTGAATGGCTTATCAGCGTATCCGCCTTAGGTGGTGCGGCAATCGGTTTCGCTTCAACACAAACCGTTGGGAATCTCTTAGCTGGAGTCTATATTATGATGTCAAGACCTTTTCTTGTTAATGATTATATACGTATAGGAGATTATGAGGGGGAAGTAAAAGAGATTACTGTTAATTATACGAAATTATACACACCTACTTTCAACATCATTGAGGTCCCGAATCGAAAGGTTCTCGACAGCGTTATAATTAATTACTCTAAAGAAGATATAATTGACTGGACTTTCACTATAGGCTTTCCCCACGAAGTACCATACCAAGAACTGATCAATAAAGGTATTATTCCGTCTTTAGAAGAGTTCTATAAAAAATATCAAAAAATACTACCAAGAAAACCCGAGTATGGTCTTTTCCGTATGGGTCGATTAGGTAAAGATCTTTCCATTAGAATCTTCTTTCCAGAGAAGAAAATGGACACATTTTACAATCTTCAACCTGAAATACTAGGGGATATAGTGAGCCGATGGGATGCTTTAAGGAAAAAATAGTTTACAATCATTTTCAAAAAATATGAGAATGAAAAAAATGATGACGATCAAATTTTTTGACTTGACAAAAATAATTATGCATTGTAAGGACGAATATCCGATCGAATCCTGTGGAGTATTAGCGGGTAAAATAAAAACAATGAAGAACGTCACTTTAAAAGATGTTTTAAAAGTATATAATTGTACAAATGAAATGAACTCTTCAACAGAGTATAGAATAGGATTTGAAGAACAATATAAAATATTCAATGACATTTACGATTTAAATCTAGACTTGTTAGGATTCTATCATTCCCATCCATACGCCTCTTCGAATCCATCTCATATTGATAAAAAAAGATCCAATTACTACGGGTATTCATACATGATTATCGCTTTAAGCCCTGTTAAAGTATCCTCCTGGATTTTAGAAAAAAAACGTACATTCAAAAAAGAAGAAATCCGAACGATGCTAAATGCATTGAGCAAATGATGGCTAGAAGCTAGCTACGTATATGTATTGTATATATGTCCTCTCTTCTATGTTCTAATACAGGTAATTTTTTCCTCACATCTTTTATTCTCTCGAGGTCGATTTCTACTACAAGTAGTTTCTCCCCCTCGCCCGCATCTGCAATAACCACGCCAAAAGGGTCAACAATCACACTGCGTCCAGCATACTCATTTCCTGTTTGTCCTACTGCTACAACAAAGATGGTGTTTTCAAGAGCCCTAGCTTTTACTAAAGTCAGCCAATGTTCCTCTTTCATTAACCCTTTCTTCCAAGCAGAGGGTACTACTAATATCTCAGTCCCCATCAAGGTTAAGATACGAGAGATCTCGGGGAACCTGATTTCATAACAGGTAATTATGCTTATCCTTCCAAACTCTGTGGTGATCGGCAGAGTTATTTTATCTCCTGCAGCAACCTTGTTTGATTCCTTAGCATCAAACGCGTCAAAAAGATGGTTTTTTCTATGCGTCTCTCTAATCGATCCTTCTGAATCAATGAACACAATAGTATTATAATATTTATTTAGTAAGGAACTTTTTTCACCTATGCCCAAGACAACATATATTTCGAGATCTTTGGCGTTTTCAGAAATTGAGGAAATAAAGGGCCCATCAATATTCTCAGAGGCACCTTTTCCCATAAAATATTCCGGAAAAATAATAATTCGGGCGCCTTTTGCAGCAGCTTCTTTCATCAATGCGAGGGCTTTGTTGAGGTTATCTTCCTTCGCTGAAGCGCTGCGCGAATCGGTAGTTTGCGCAAGAGCCATTTTTATTTTAAATCTTATACCTCCAGATTACAATCTATACGGCTATTATTAAATATTTGAAATGTAAATATATTTTTAAAAAGCTCTTCATGGAAAGTGTTCCACTTTGGCTGAAATTGAAGTATTAATTCATTGTTTTTATATCCAGGTTGGTTTAAAGAATGGTCACCCCATCTTAAGCATGAGGTGGCCCCTCACTCCTATGCCTGAACCTGAGATTGGAAACGTTTATGGGAAACTCGTCTTCAACCTTGGTTCTACCAATACAGTATTAATAAAAGATGATAAGAAAAATATTATTGTAGATCCGGGTATAATCCAGCTTGGTCGTTACGGAGCATTAATTGCACGTTTAGACGAAGTAGGATTAAGCCCAAAAGACATCGACATAATTATTAACACCCATTGTCACTACGATCACATTGAGAGCAATTACTTATTTAAAGGAAAGGAACTGATTATCCATAAGAAGGAGTTAGATTATTGCAGAGAAAGATATTGGCCTGAATATGTAGACGCCTTCATGAATATTTTAAACATCAATACCGTCTCAGATGATTTTGTTTTATCTGATAACATCCGTATAATTGAAACACCTGGACACACACCTGGAAGCATCTCTCTTATCGTCGACACGCCAAAGGGAGCTGTAGCGATAGTAGGTGACGCCGTAATCGTTAAAGAAGATTTACTTGAAATTAGGCCGCCATCAGTAGTAACATCAAACGCAAATCCAGAAGATGCCTTGAAGAGCTTAAAGAAAATAGCCCGTTATAACCCCCGTCAAGTGATACCTGGACACGACTCACCTTTCTTATTTAAAACTACAAACAGCTAGCTAACATGATAAATGAGAAAACAATATATAGCTTTAATCAGAAACTTTTGAAAAAGTTATCTATTTTCGATAGGAATAATGAGTAAAAATGGAAAAAATAGACAAGTTTTTTTCGGTAAACCCTGAGAAGTGTATTGGATGTAATTTATGCGAATACGCGTGTTCCTTAGAGAAGATGGGAGAATTCAATCCTTTACAATCTAGGATACGAATCGTCCGCATGAGCCCCTTGATTAATCAAGCCTTAACGTGTAAACTATGTGATGATCCACTATGTGTAGAAGTGTGTCTTAAAAAGGCTTTATCTCAATCGAAAGAGACACGCATAATACGAGTGAACCCGGCAAAATGCGATGGTTGTGGCCTATGCATTGAGGCATGTCATTATGGAGCTATCCGCCATGATGAGAATACTAAAACAGTAGTTATTTGCGATCTTTGTGATGGCGAACCAATATGCAAGGAAATCTGTCCTGTAGAAGCTATCGAATATTCAGCTTCAGAAAAAGATTTTAAAGCAAAATGGACAGGCGCCTATAAAAAATGGATTGACGAATCTAAGAAGTTCATTCGTATGACTGAAGGAGAGAAAATAGACATATTCACTGAATCCATGGAGATCATGGAAAAATTAGAAGAAAAATTAAAACTCCTTTTTGAAAAGAAATCTATAAAACTAACGCGCTAACTTCTCTATTACATTCTTTGGGAGTGCATGCTCTAAAAACATTTAAGAGTTTCTATACTTTACAACATTATATCCGTTCTTTAGTAAGTAGTATTGTTAATAGGTTTGTAAGATTAACTACGTAGTAAAGTACTTTATTAGCCCTATCTAAACAGTTCGTATAAGCGCGCGCGTATTGTGATGAACATGGTTAATCCCTATATTCCGAATGACACAAAAGAAATAAAACAAAAACTTTTGAAAACAATTAACATTAATAGGATTGAAGAACTATTTGCTGATATTGATCCTGCAATTGTGAGGCAATTAATTATCCCTGAAGCCCTTTCAGAGATCGAAGTTAAAAAAGACGTGGAATCTATTCTAGAGAAAAATTTAACAACGAAAAAGACGATATCTTTCCTTGGAGGCGGAGTGTGGCCTCATTATGTACCCTCTGCAATCGACAGTATTGCGAATAGAGCTGAGTTTCTAACGAGTTATACACCTTATCAGCCTGAAATAAATCAAGGAATACTCCAGACACTTTTTGAATATCAAAGCATGATATGTGAGCTTGTTGAAATGGACGTTTCCAACTGCTCAATGTATGATTTCGCTTCATCCTTAGGTGAAGCTGCCAGAATGGCAATGAGAATTACGGGGCGAAACGAGTTTTTGGTCCCCCATTTCATCCATCCAGAAAGACTGGCAACTCTCAAATCATATAGCGACCCTATTGGAATGAAAATTATTGAAGTTGAACAGTCGATAATTGATGGACAATTCGATTTGAAGATTCTAAAACAAAAAATTTCTCATAATACGGCTGGAGTGTATATAGAAAATCCATCGTATCTTGGATTTATTATAGAACATGTAGACGAAATAGGAGAAATCATCCATAACGTAGGAGGCCTTTTTATTGTAGGCGTAGATCCGATTTCTCTTGGAGTTATAAAACCTCCAGGAAGCTATGGCGCAGACATTGTGATAGGTGAAGGGCAACCCCTTGGAAATTACATGAATTACGGAGGAGCCTTGTTAGGCATCTTTGCTTGTAGAGATGACCAACGCCTGATCCGCCAACTTCCTGGTAGAATTGTTGGAATGACTACCACCCTTAATGGAGAAGAGCGTGGTTTCTGCCTAACACTGCAAACTCGAGAACAGCATATTCGCCGGGAGAAGGCCGTTTCAAACATTTGTACAAACCAAGCTCTATGCGCGTTGAGGGCAACCATATATATGGCATTGATGGGAAAAAAGGGCCTAAAAATTCTCGGAGAACATATTCTTGCTACGTCTCATTACGCTGTAAAACTCCTAGCTGAGATATCGGATTTGACGGTTCCATTCTTCAAAGCCCCCTACTTTAAAGAATTTACAGTCAACTAT
>JAEOTF010000301.1 GCA_016840025.1 Candidatus Hodarchaeota archaeon | reverse complement strand
GATATAATTTGTAATCATATTTAGGAGATGTATCAATATGCTTTAGAAATCCTGGTGTATCACCTACGGTCACTTTAAACTGACCAACTACCTTTTTAAATTCACTGCTCTCTTTTCCTTGGACTTCAGTGTCAATATCCAAATCTGGATCAATGAAATCGAACTGTTTAGCTGCCCAAGCAGCAACAGCCTTATCATCAGCATATGATTTTTCACCAAGCCAGATGAAAACTTTAGGATCAGCTTTGATGACATAACAATCTCCATTCAAAAATTCGTACGGGGATTTAATTTTGACAGTCTTTTTTCCTTGGATGTGATACACTTCAGGCTTTCCTATAGCCTTTACTTTTTCTGTAACAATCTCTTTTCCCTTTTCTTTTGTAGTTTCAACAGCTTTTTCTTTTCCTTTTGCTTTCAATTCTTCAGTTTTTTCTTTTCTCCTTGCAAAAAATCGTTTCAGGAATGACATTCTCCATTATCTCCATTAATTTTTCTTTCTTGTTCTATAGATGTTATAAAGAACCAATATAGCTGATTTCTTATTCTTCCGTCCACTTAGACGGCTTTTCTTTTCAGCAAAGGTAATATCTTTTCAGTTGTATTTCAAGCTTTACATTTAATACGAAATCTAATTGTATTCTAATAGGCAGCTATGTTTTAAAGCGGTAACCACAGTTTGGATTAGAACATTGGTTAATGACGGAATTTTCAAGAAAAGAAACTACGTGATTCCAACAATGGGGACATAAGGGACGTCCACAAAACTTGCAGATTTCAAGCGTGTCTTTAGTAAACTTGTCACTTTCAACAAGGAAAGTTTTCAATGCAGTCGTCATTTTAATCGTTTTTTCTTCTTACTTTCACTATTTAATGATCTGACTATATTTCAGATGCTGTAGAATGCTCAGTTTCATTCCTCGGTTTCTTAAAGCCATAGATCAATTTTAGCTCTTCATCCGAAATAGGGCTAAAGATTAAACCTGGTATTAGTTGTTTCACTTTTATTGCAAATTCATGCCTTTTTTCCCTAACAAATTCATCTATATCATTACGTTTGGGCATTTTTAAGGAGCATATTAGAAAAACATATTCAGATATCTCAATAATTTGGATTTGATATTCTTTAAGGTTACATAAATTTGAGAGGGAAGCTCCCTCAGGGATATACTGAATACGATAGAAGGATAGAGAATATTTTTGTTTACCTTGGTGAATAATCGTTTTATTCTTCCGATCAATTGTTTTTTCCAGCGAAGGCTTAGAATAATCTATCGTATTTCCATTTCTGCCCGATAAAAATTCAAGAGTCATTCCAAACAACAGAATTCCATTAAAAATAAGAAAAGAAGGTAAGATCGGGAAACCTACATATAATAACCCTATCAAACTAATTAATGCAGCAATAACATTTGCTAAACTCATTATAATTCATTCCCTCCAATAAATGAATTATTTTTAATTTTCGAGCTCTTTTTCCGTTTATAGAAAAGCATTAGGGGGATAACGACTGCACTAATCCGAATAGTTTCTAGAAAGATAGTTGGTACTGAGAATAGATCAGGAAATTGTGATTTTCCAATGGTTGATTCACTATCAGAAGATGGAACAACAGAAACAGTTACATTGAGAGTAATTGCTAAGATGTTGCTTACTATTCCAGATGAGGGACGAAATTGAAGTTTAAAAGCTAATTCTGCGTTTTTAGTTGCATATACATGAATTATATAATATAATTCAGTTCCTGAATACGCGTTATTCTGGAACGATTTTTGATTTGCCAAGATGGAAATAGAAACACCAGAGACTGGTAATTGAGTAGGTATTGTTTTCACACTAATTCGAAGGGGTATATCTTCTGAAATATAAGCAAAAATACGAGTTTCCAGACTCCGTTCGGAAAGAATAGCAAGGGGGGAAATATACCATTCCCCTTGAGACTCTTCTAAGGGTAGGTCAATTTCTTCTGTAGTTTCAGGAGTAATTGTTGGAGGAGTTAGTGTGTGAAAGATTACTTCTTCCACAGTGAAATTTCCCTCATTCATCATGAAAAAAGAAATCATTTCCAATTGTATGGAGATTCTCAATTTATTTTTTAGATAATAGATCGGAGTTGACTCATCTAGCTTCAACGTTAGGGTGGATCCAGCAATAAACGAATGAAAGGCTGAATTATTTTGAGTAGAGTCCCAGAAAGTTTTCTTAGTGATAACTCCATTTAGAGTTGCCATAATAACGACTTTTTTAATGTTATTTTCTGTGGAGCGGCATTTTATGTTGAGAAAATAGAAATCTTGTTTCTGAAACAGTCCGAAAGATCGATCAAACTCTTTAAAAGATTCGTTAATGAGAGAAAATGTTTCTTCTATCTTTAAATTGATTTTTTCTTCATTAATCGTAGTTTCATTTCCCCGTACTGGCTCAAAAATGTTTAAGTTGCAAAAAAAGGCCAGAAATAGGACTATTAGCCAACAAAAGGGAAAGGGTCTACAATATGAAGTCAACTTCTATCATATTATCGCTAGCTTTCTGTTTAAAAATATCAGAAGTTCCTTTTCAATGAATTCGGATGTGCTTGTTTCTTAACGTCTAGGTTATTTTGTTTTCAATTGCAAAATAGTATAATATAACTCCCAGAACCTCAACCCGAAGGTTATTTTTCACTATTAGTATTTAACAAGGGTCAAATAAGACATCTTAATGATTTTAGAGATGATAAGAGTTGGAAGGAGGTGTCCGTCTTCCCTTTTTAAGGGCTGTGTCATTCTTTGGATTGAAAGAGTGGCTTGGTTTAACATGGGACCAAAAAAGAAAGACCAAGATACATCTTCCTCATTAGTTCATCTACTCGCTAGTGAGATGGGTTATGTTGAGACATTACCACGAAATGAGGAAGAAAATCATATTCGAAAAGAGAGTACTCCGCAATTTGAAGAGCGGTCTTATGATTTAACTGGTATGAAACCGCTTCGCTGGCAACTGGGCAGTCAAATTAGTACTCTTTCACGATCTAAGTGTCCTGAAAAGGATTTTACAAAACTTAAACATCTACATGAACGTATAGCTTCCCAAGAAAATAATCTTGCTTCTAAAACCCTTCAACGAAATCTCTGGTTCTCTTCTCTCCTCTCTCAGTGGTTTCCTGAATCGCTAATCGATCAAGCGATTACCGAACTACATGCTACCGACCTTTCTAAAGTGATGGCGGATGAGAAGGTACTTTGTCGGATCCTAGGATACCTTGAAGCCTTACTACGTATTTCGTGTCGTACAATCCCTTGGCAGACTCTTCAAGAAATCAATGATGAACTAGGCTTTAATATAGATAAGAATAAAGTTGCAACTGCCAAATTTAAAGCGATTCAGTGTGGTGCATTCAAGAGTTTCTACCAAAACCGTGGAAATACGGATACTTTCGATGTAATTAGATTCCAAATAGGACGATTGATTGCGAAGTTAGACGTGATACCTTCGCATAAAAAGGTGATCTTGGATTTTAGCCAGCGTTTGTGTGCTTTTCTGGAACAAAAACAACAGATACCGAAAGATCCCGAAATTTATGGTCACGCTATTGTAGAAATCGCTTGTAAACGGATCTTAAAATCTAGAAACCTCCGCACAGTTCAGGATGCGCGATTGAAAAAGAAAATCTCCACCGCTATCCATTATATTCGGAAACAGTGTAGGAAAAAGTAAGAGAGGATTAAAATAGCATAAAACTAACTAAAAAGCATTCTTTTTTTGATCTTTAAAAGCACAGCATGAGGTGGGGGGCATGGAGAACAGAGTTATGTATGCTACAAAAGAGAATATACTGGACACGCGAACTTGGCGTGACTTTCTTCATTCTTATTCAAAACTGGTTAGACCAGCCGTTGTGCTCATGGGAATTACGAACGGATTAGTGGGTATCTTCTATGCAGGTTTGACAGTTGAATCCCTCTCCTTAGGAATTATGGCTCTTGTTTCCATAGCTGCTATTGCAGCATTTTCCTATGGTTACAATCAGCTCACAGATCTTGAAGAAGATCAGATCAATGCTCCAAATAGACCGCTTGTAACTGGGGAACTCTCTGTTAAGGAATGTCACTTATTCCTTGCATTTATGCTGGGGCTAAGTGTTTTACCTTTGTTGTTGTTCGGTCGCTTTCTTGCTTTACTACTCATGCTAGCTGGTCCAGTTTTCAGCGGTATCACTTATTCTCGCTTTCGAGTAAAGGGAACGATCATTAAACCTTTCTTTGTAGCCTTTGGGTGGGCCTTTGTACCCATGATCAGTTATGCTACAGTAACAAATCATATCTCCCCCGCTTTCTTAATTCTGTTGCCATTTTTCTTAATTTTGATGTTTCTAACCACTACTATGGGAGATCTACGTGATGTTGAAGGAGACAAAGCAAATAATGTAAAATCCCTACCTGTTGTTTTTGGAATTCCCGCCACGGTGACAAATCTTCAGATATATACAATGATAAACTATAGTCTCCTCATTCTCGGGATTCTACTCCAACTACTTCCTATCGATAGTCTGTTAGGTCTTTGTGGCGGTTATCTAATCTTTCGCTATCTTCGTACTCCGAATGTATTAACTCGGCAAAAAGGAATGAAGCGATCATTGGCTCGCTTTTCATGGGTTACTTCCCTTGGGCTAATACTCGGTCGAATAATAGTGCTAATGGCAATGATTTTTAGTTTATAACTCTTAAAAAATAATATCTTTCCTTTTTTTCATTAATGTGCTCTAAAAAATTTATTATATAATGTAGCTACAATCCAACGTCAATAATACTCTAGAAATACGTGTTAAAGTTCTATTCTCTCCTTCTTTGTTGTTTATTGTAATTTTAATAAGATTTAATCGGTGTTTTACAGCTAGTACAATTTAGTAAACTTATGTAGTCGTTTAAAACAATCTACAGCCAAAGTTGCTAAACACTAGTTGTTTTTCTTTAATGTTTTCAGCAATCGATTTGCTACTTCGGTATTACCTTGCGCACAAAAGAGGGCAATCAAGGAAATAAGATCTGTAGTATTATCTGAAGGTAATTGGGGTGACGAGGTAAGTACTTCCATTTTTATCATCACATAAGCTATTCTCCTCCTCCTTAAAAGAGTCTGAAAATGAAGAAGTGTGTTATTCCTCTTCAGATCATAATATACTGTAAGTGATATAATAAGGTTGAAAGATACTTGGTGAAAGGAATGGCATTAGTAACAGAAATTGGGACAAATATTCTCTTACAATCTGCAGAAGTACAAGGAGAAGTTTTAGAGAGCTACACTAACGTTAATCAACAACATAGAATCGATAAAATCCAATGTGAGGGCATTGTTCTATATCGTTATATTCTTGTTACAACCTACCTCGACTATGATGTGATTAAATCTGAACGATTCTTCAGTAGTAGAGATAAAGCGCTTTGTTACTGGAGAAAAATAATGAAAGACCGACTCTACTACTCCTAATGTTCTTAAGATAAGTAATACTTCCACCAAGGAGCTGAGCTCTTTTTAAACTTAATTCATTAGAAAATTAATTGCATCGTTAAATTGTGACCTCAATTATTTCTGACAAAGAAGTGGAGTTTTTTCTCATTTGTATCGTTTTTTGGAGTTATAATCTTAGCAAGAAATAACAGTCCCACAATATAGATACATGAGAACGCTAATCCTTCCATAATAGCCGATATTGCCGACCCTGTACGTTCAAGCGCTATATACCCGCTGATTGCAAAGATAAAGTACATCCATAGGAAATAACCAGGAGAAAGTGATTCTGTATGAATCATAGCTCCCTGATATACGAAAGAATAATCGCTAAAACTGGGCCAAGCGACTCCAAAGCAGCTGAAGATGAGGTAGATATGAAACAAGATACCAAAAAGCCCTAATCTTGCTAGAATGGGACTTGATAGGACAATGAAAAGCAATAGTGCAATAGCGCCCTTTAATGGCGCCGAGGCGATCTTCAGTGCGTTCTGTGTTGAATAGGCCTCAAGAAAAATATGGGTTGAATCTTTTCCCCGTAATGAGGTCCAGAGGTTAATAGATGTATGTTTGTTCTCTTTAGCTGCTTTATCCTGCATGTTAATCTTTTTCGCCGCATCAATATGGAGCCAGACATGCATGTAACGGAACGGAAGGGCAAGAACTAACAATAATTTCCTCAAGGGAGGTATAAAATGACAAAAAAGCTGAATAAAAATATATGTGAGTAGTATTGACAAAAAAAAGTATGGAAAGCGAGTAAATCCCTCTAAAACGGTGCTGCGATACCATTGTAGCCCTTCTGCAAAGATAGACGATAAGATCGCTTCTAGTAGATTAACCACATAGATTGTCTCCAAATTCGGAAATGATAAGTATTTTTCTATAACGAGGGTGCCCACTATGGACAATAAAATGTCTTGCCTGTTTGCACTCCTGTTTTACCTGAATTCGACGACTTGTCGACTCAGGGAGTTTAGTCAAATCGATTTGATGTTGCTTTCCACACTTACAATCAATCGTCAGATATGCACGGGGAATATGAAAAAGAGTGTGTATTGGATCGGTACTAGTGCTTTGTAATACTTTTGCCATTTAGATTACCTCCTTGCAGAGTTTTGGTTTTTTTTAGTTTCAGAGCGTGTTTTGAAAGGAACATGAGAGAAATAATGTTCCAAATCAACTGATGATCTAGAAATCTTAGTAATGGGGATTTGTATACTTTTTCCCACAGAAGAAGAGGTAGAAGACTCGTATTGCTTCGAAAAAAGCACCTCAAGATCCTCTCTATTCTCAAAAAGTATAACATCTTCGATATTGACGTCTTTTTCTCTCATATAGTGTAATTGCTCTTTGTTTGTTAATTTTTTAACTTGACATTCACATGCATTTAATATTGCGGTAAATGAATGGCTTTTTGCTTCAAGGCTTTTCATTACTTCTTTTAGTTGGTTTTTGTTTGGCTTATCAGTAACATTAAAGGGTGTCATCACCTGTGCAAGGACCAATAAGCCCATATACTCCTCTTTCGAGGTATTAGTATCAAGGGTAATTTGAATCATCCGTTTTTGTAATTTAATATCTCCTAAACGAGTGATTTCTAATAAAGCGCGAGTACTATGCAAATTCAGGGGTAATAAACAGAACATTTCCGAGACACATGCAGCCAAACATGCGTGGGTTTCTGTATTGGTCAAAAGATGTAACAGAGCATATGGTTTCCGAGGTACTTCAATTGTTTGGATCTCCCATGCAACATTATCAGGTAAGATTGACTCACTCTGTCGTGTTTCTTTCCTAGGAAAGGAAGAAGAATCGTTGTCATTTGGCAGAAAATTAATTTCTTGGGTCAATTTAGGAGCTTTTGAAGAATTTGCTTTAGACATTAGACCTCACTCACCCTTCCCATATTTTTGTGCATTTAAATCTCAGAAAAGAGATACCTTCTACTTTTCAGACTAATAAAAACTCGAAGGAAGGGTGAAAGAATGAATAGGTGCTGTCCTTTGTGTGGACTGAAAAAACTGTTACTCGGATTCTTGGTCATTTGCATTGTGCTATCCATCACGAAATTGTCGGATGGAGATAAGCTAGCGAAAGCTACACCCTTAGCCGCTCAACCAACAACAACGGAACTTTTTCCAGACAAGTTGGAGGTACATACATTTGATGCGGTTTACTTTACAGTTCATGTATCTGCTAATGATGTACCTGTCTCCGAAGGTTCGATGACTGTAAAAGAAGCCACAGATGACTTTTACTCTGTATCGGGTGAAGTTGTGAATGGTCTAATCATTTTAGAATGGGTAGCACAACCCTGGACCCCTACGGGGTGGTGCACCTTCATCGCGACATATGAAGGGACAACGGCATATGCTCCTTCTTCGGGTACCGCTGAAGTCTGTGTGGGGGATCCTATATCCACTGGACTATGGGCTACCGAAACAACAATCGAACCTGATATGTCAACAGTATGGTGTGATTCTACTGTTAACTTTTCTGTCTCTATTACGATTCTCGGCGGCGCATTTCCCTTTTTCTCTGGAGGGTATATCAGTCTCGTGGATGTCACCGAAAATATTGTTCTTCAACGGCAGGATGTTGTGGCACAAGCCGCGGTGACTTATACCATGACTTTCACTCAAGTAATTCCGTCATGGTATTCCTCCGGGATCCATTCCTTTGAAGCCCATTATACTGGGTCAGCGGAGGCCGACCATGCACCTTCTACTGGTGTTTGCACTCTGCAGATCTTGGTTAATGGTTATTCTTTATCCTTAAACGCAAATAACACAACAATTAATCGGGAAGATAGTAGTTTGCTCCTCAGTGCTTCCATCGATGGGGATGATCCAACTGATCACCTGCTCACTCTAAGAGCTATTCAAAATACCACTCAAATATTATTAGATGAGACTAACGTTACGTCTCGCGATTATTTGTATGAGTTCACTCCTGTTTACTCCTATCAATTAGGACTGATTGATTTCGAATTGAGTCTTAATTCACCTTTAACTGGAGAACTTGAAGCTCAGGAAACAATCATCGTTACAATTATTGATACAGTTTCAATTCTTTATGAGTTTAATGCGGAAGAGTATGGTGAAGGTGATATCGTACGCTTAACAGCTTATTCTGTCGAAACTGACATGCCAACACAGCCTGTTCAAGCTAACATAACTATTAAGGATACAAACATTCCACTGGAGTTAGGGCCGATATCTACTGATACACATGGTAGAGCAGAGTTTGAATGGCAACTTCCAGAAGGTACAGTAGGAGGAGTGCACCTTATTGAAATTCAAGCTGTTCCATTTAGTCCTTATTACACAGAAACAACAGCCAATACGGAGATCGTCGTACGAGGTGATATCACCTTCGTACTTGTCTATCCTACGAGCGTCCAGCGAGGCATGGGCGTTGTTCTAAATTGTACTATATTAGTAGACTCCACTATTGTTAATGAAGGACAGTTGACACTTCGTTATGACAATAGTACTACTATCTGGTCAAGTGAAGTAACTGGCCCTATGCATTATACATATACTGTGTCTTTATCACACACCCTTGGTCCTCTCACCCTCGTATGGGATTATGAAGGGACCGAAGTGTTTCGTCCCGCGAACCAAAGTTTGTCACTAACTGTCTTTTCTCAACCTCATTTTGATGTACTAACGTCAAACTGCACCAATGTTGTACGGGGGAAACCTATCAGGATAAATGGACAATTATTGGATGAAACAGGGCAAGGGGTGTTAGATGCACCAGTGACATTGTGGGATAATGGAAATCTTATCGGAACAGTTACTACAATAGAAAATGGTGGTTTTTTTTATGAATACATTATCCCTACAGATGCCGCTATTGGTCTGCATGTGATTGAAGCTCAGTTTACGGGAGATTATACTCTATTCCAATTACCTGCGAGTAATTTGGGCGCTTGTACAATTTCAGTGCATGCCCCCCTTCGCATAACAATGCCAGATTCTCTTACAGGAGAAGAAATAACCTCAATCCAGATTGTAGGCACACCCTTTGAAGAAATCACTCTAAGCTGGAGCCCATTGAACACTTCTCCTGCTCCTTGGTATGATATTGGCAACCTCAGCCTTGACTCCGATGGGCAAGGGCATTGGTTGTGGTTGGTGCCCATGTTCAAAGGAAATATTTCTGTACGGGCTACTAATCTCATGGGAGAGATGGTATTTGTAGACGCCACAATATTAGTCAAGGCTCAAATTACACTCATTAATTTCCCCGATGAAACCGAAGTTCAAACGAATGTGCTATTTGAAGGAGATGTTAGTGAGGAATATCGGTTGTTCTTAGATCACACAGCAATTTCATCCTGGCAACCTGCAGGAACATTCCAACACATCGTAAATTTTCAAACTCGGGGATCTCATACCTTTACAATTCAAACCCAAGGCGAGTACGTTGTAGCAGAGAATTTTTCTCACCCAATTGTTGTTTTTGAACCTCTTACTGCTTTTCTAGATTTACCCTCTTCGGTTTCCGCTAGTTATGGAGCAACAGCGTACATTACTATTGAAGGGCTCCATGAAGGTCCAATAAGTGGTTTATTGGTTAGATTAATTGTGAATGAGATCGAATGGGCTGTAACAACAACTTCTACGGACGGAAACGCTACCTTCACATTATCTCTCTCGCCAAATACGTATAATATCACTTGTGAAACTCAAGGCCAGTCCTCTTATTATCGAGATGTGTGTGTTTCGCATCTCCTAACTGTTCGTAGTACTACCCAACTGACACTTTCTCATACAAACGCCTTCTATTATGAAACGGTTTCTGTGATGGCAGTACTTCAAGATGAGCTAGGATTACCTGTTGCTCAACAACCAATCGACATCCTGATATCTGATGATCAAGGTAATACTTGGATCTCTTTTGGAACGGTTATAACAGATAACAATGGTACATGTCAGATAGCGTGGTTTAATACTCTAACTCCTGGAAAATATCTCTTCAGGGGTAACTTCACTGGTTCAGTACATTTTGATGCAACTCTAACTACTATTGAAGTAGAAATTGATAGAAATGATATCCTAGTTTTTTGGGAACCACTAAGCGGAGAATATGGTTCAGAAATTATGTTTAATGCCTCTCTCACTACTCCGAGTGGACTTTCAGTTACAGACTCTCTGAATATGAATTTAATGATCTTATATGATGATCAATGGATACTTTTGACTATTGCGGATTCTAATGAAGCAGGCTTTATTGTTTTTCTCCTCAATTTGGATTTTCTGCCTGGAAATTATACCCTTGAGGTCGCTTTCAGTGGAAATACCTACTTTAGACCAGGAGCATGGAATTGCGTACTACAAATTCTACCAAAACCCACTGCTATATCTCTTGAGCAATTGATGTATGAAACGACTTATGGAGAATCTCAGAACATTTCAGTCAATGTAACCACACTAATAGGAACGTCTATATCTGGTGTAGAAGTATCCTTTTCTGTCCAGCAAGGTGAAATTGTTTATTTTGAAATAACGAATCAAACAAACCAGAAGGGGTTTGTATCTTTTCATTTTCCAATCTCTTTTCCCCAAGGTACGTATACACTTCATTTTAATTGCCTTGGTAATAATACTCATGCTCCTTCATCTACAAATGCAGAACTTGTTGTATTAAAAGGCACAGCTCAACTTGAACCTAAGATAAAGAACAGTACGTTCCAGTATGGAGCAAATGTTAGCTGGTCCGCATATGTAACCGATATTCAAGGAGAACCGATTGCAGGCGTACCAATTACTTTTTCCACTTCACTAACAGGCATCTACTGGGACTCTTGGGGTACTGTTGAAACGAATACCACAGGTTATGCGGGAATTGAGATCTGTTGGCTCCAAGAAACTCAAATCCACTATGGTAATCCTGGTGTATATACGTTAAAGATTATTATCGAAGATAATCCATATGTAGGCGCGCAACAAGAAGCCCGTGTGATTTCAGTAACAAAAGGAACTGTGATACTTACTCTCGAAAACTGCACCATTACTAGGTCGAATACTGCTATTATTCAAGGTACTTTGATGTCTTCAACAGCTGTCCCTATCTATAATGCTCCCATTACTCTTTTTTGGAATGCTACTGTAACTGGGGAATGGGAAGAACTCCTAGTAGTAAGTACTAACCAGTCGGGTCGATTTCATGCTGAATTACCCCTCTCTCAACAACCTCAAATTTGTGGAATTAAAGCCGAATATTCTGGTGATACCTTTCATAATATGGATTCTATTGTGGATCAGTTGAGATTTGAGACAGGACCAGTTAATACACCTCACCTCATAGTTTCTCCTTCTGATATAGCGCTTGGTGAAGTAATTGACGTTGAAATATCTGACATTGATCCTTTCTTGACTCCTAAAGCTAAGTTGCTCCTTACTACAGATAATTTTGTTTACGAACAACAACTGGATATCTCTAGTCCCTTATCAACAATATCTATCCATCTAAATGAGAGTTTTCCCCTTTCTTTTTATTCCATCTCATTACAGCTTCAGTTAAATAATGGATCATGGATTAAATATGAGGATTTAACAACTTTTGTCATTTCTACAAATTCACTTCCCACTTTAGATGTTAGTTGGGATCGGTTACTTCTTGATGACGGGGAAATTGTTAATTATACTATAATCGCATCTGATAGCCTCGGTATCCGTAACGTTTCGATAGTTAGAGAAAATGAAACGATTCTCATTGATTTACCAGTTGATGGTGTCGTATCGGGTGAGTTACGGTTCTTTACGCCTGGAACTTATTGGGTTCAAATAATAGCCGTAGATAGAGCGGGGGCTAAAGCAATGTCCGATTTCAGCTTTACTGTCAACGGAAAAGGTCCAGAGTTTCTAAATGTCTATCCTTCAACTACATTGTTAGCTGAACTACACTCTCCGCTCTTATTTGAAGTTGAAACCCTTGTTTCTGACCCTTCGGGTATAGCATCTGTGACTCTCTATTCAAATTCAACACAATACCCTCTAACACTCACAGATGATCTATGGAGTACCTCTCTTGAACTTTCAAACGCCACTTATACTCTATGGCTTATTGCCACCGATATTCATGGCATTGATAGTAGATTTGAGCTTGGTCAGATCACTCCTAGTTTGGATGAGACATCTATCCCTAATAATGGAGAACCTGGTTCAGAAGAATCATCTTCTCATGCTAAGAATAATCCTTCCCCGTTTCTCCTCCTAGGAGTACTAAGTACTTCCTTTGTGCTTCTTATAGGGAATTTTCTGCTTAAATGGCGGAAAAGAAATGCGCTGTGAGCATTATTACTCTTTTTTATTGATATAATCCTCACTTAAAGTGAAATCTTATATCATCAACTAAGATTCATGTTTGAACTACGTTCTCTAAGCCAAGTACATTGATGATTAGTATGTTTAAGATGGGTAAGCATAAATCAGTTGGTTATTTAGCAGCGATTCTTGGAGGGCTTTCATTTGGCGCTATCCCGGTTGTATCGGCAACTCTTAGGGATTTGGGTGTATCAAGTGTAGAACAATCACTTCTCCGCTTATTTGTGGGATCATTAGTAGGGGTATGCATAATTATCACTTTTCGTTATAAAATGTCACAAGAATACCTTGAATTCTATGCTTTTTCAACTTTGAGGCTATTCTCATCAAGGATTGAAAATAATAGAACATTTCCTTCTTTCCATTTCATTTTTTCAACAAGTTCTTTAGGAACTGTTACTAAGTAACTATAGGCACTGTTAGTTTTTCTTTTTTGCAATTTTGGCAATCGATTCACCTATGTATTGTACTTATTTGTCTCAATAAATAAATCTTTTTACATCATTTTATGAGCCGAAATGTTTAAATATATGATGCATCTTGTATCATATTAGAAGAAAGAATCAGTAAGATGTTTACACTGAGTGAAACAATTATCATTAGAAGGCATCAACGAGAAACAACTACTTCTAATGAATTACAATCTCACAAAGAATTAATGAAAAACACTATGGAAAGTCTAGTGTTAAGAAATATGTTTATTTACTTTATATGTCCGAATTGTAACAAAGTTTAGTTCATAAAGATCCTAACCTAATCAAGGTGGTAAACCATTTCCTCTAAAAAGAACAAAAAAAGGAGTCAAAGGTTTGGTTGTAAAACATTTGATATATTAATCGAGGTTGCCACCGCAAAATTCGAGAAAGAACAATATATCCACGAAGAAAAAGAAAGAAAACATTTCACAGCAGGTCTCGGCAGAAAAATGCATATCATCAAACAAATTAGTGGTTCTACGCATGCTATGACTCTAGACAAATCTACTATTGACTTGCTAAAGTGAGGGGGGTGCCGCTGGACATGCGAACAGCGAGCGAGGAATGAGATAAATCGGAAAAGAGCCCAGAGCAATTCCTAAATCGCGAACATGGGTGGCTGCTTCTCGATGGGTGTTAACAAGTTGTTGACACGCCGAACATGTGGCATAGTCCCAGTACCCGTCTTGGCGTATTAGCCGCCCGGGTGGAGAAATAGCACAGGTAGAATGAGTGCCTTGACTGGTATAGGCAGGATTTACCTTGCGTAAAGTAATTGGACGCGCGGTGATATAACTAGCCAGAAGGACGGCGCGTGTATATAGGTCTTCTTCATCGGGCATGGCTAAAATTGCCTTAGCTAACGCCCCACGTGTTCCCCGTACCGTCAAATGGAGATCCTCAATACTAAATAAAGAACAATGGGTTTGGACTAGGACACTACTGACAAATCGAAAACTTTCTCGTTTGAGTTCCTTGAGTAGCCGCGCCCGACGCGCCTGAACGCGGGCTAGTTCACCTTGGACCTTGGTTCTATAGCGCACACTGAAGACCGAGGGAAAAGACTGGACTCGCTTCTCTGCTCGCGTGATGGCTTTACCTAGTTGGCTAATTACCTCTCCTAGGTGTTTATATCTCT
>JAEOTF010000300.1 GCA_016840025.1 Candidatus Hodarchaeota archaeon | reverse complement strand
TTAAGGAATCTTTAGATTTAATCAGACAGAGAATGCCATTACCCTCTGTATGTGGTCGAGTTTGCCTTCATCCTTGCGAAGAAGTTTGTGCACGTAAGGAAGTGGATCAAGCAATTGCAATTGAAGCATTAAAAGGATTCGTGGCGGATAACGTTTCAGCAGAACCTCCTAAGCCTATAACTATAACTCAATTAGAGAAAGTTGCAATAATTGGATCTGGTCCTGCGGGATTAGCAGCAGCTTATGATCTAATTAGATTAGGATATGGAGTCACGGTTTTTGAAGCATTATCAAGTGCTGGGGGTATGTTAGCGGTAGGAATTCCAGACTATAGATTACCACGCGATATTCTCAACAGGGACATTGAATACATTAAAGCACTTGGTGTTGATATCAAGACAAATACTTCAATAGATTTGAATGAAGGCATCGAAGATCTTTTAAAACAAGAGTATGGTGCTGTATTAGTTGCAATTGGTGCCCATAAGGGGAAAAAGCTCAATATTCCCGGATCAGATCTAGAGGGCGTTTTGGTAGGAACTTCATTTATGCGAGATGTTAATCTTGGTAAGGATGTTGCTCTTGGTGATAAAGTGCTGGTTATTGGTGGTGGGAATGTTGCCATGGATTGTGCCCGTACTGCACGTCGTCTTGGTGCCAAGGAAGTAGGGGTATCATGTCTTGAGTGTTGTGATGATATGCCTGCAGACATAACGGAAGTCGATCAAGCACGTGAAGAAGGAATCCAAATTTATGATTCTCGTACATTCACAAAATTAGTGAGTAATGCGGGAAAAGTGAGTGGAGTCGGATGTCAAGAGATTACAGGATGTACATTTGATGATGATGGAGAAGCCCATTTTGATGTAGTAAGCGATGAGGAACACACCTTAGAAGCAGATACTGTTATCTTTGCTGTTGGTCAAATTCCCGATATTAGTAATTCATCTATAGTAAAGATCGGTAAAACGGGTACTATTTCAGCAGATGATGAAACATTGATGCTTGAGCATAAAGGTGTATTTGTTGCTGGAGACTGTTATAGTGGGGTAGCAAGTATTATTGATGCTATTGCAAGTGGGCAGAAATCAGCATCTAAAATTCATCGTTATCTTCAAGGTGATATATTGAGAGTTAGGTTAAAACCTGAGATTGCTGCAACCGAGATAAAAGTTGATATTCCTTCTGGAACAGAGAAAATTGATCGTCAGGTAATTCCATTACTGTCTGCTTCCGAGAGAATCTCAAGTTTTAAAGAAGTATCCTTAGGATTTAGTGAGGAAGCGGCTATAGCTGAAGCAGAAAGATGTCTTAATTGTGCAGGGCACTTATGTAAAGATGTCTGTCCATATTCAGCACCTCAATTCATCGAGGAAGAAAAAGTACGGATGCAGAAATGTAATTATTGTGTTGATCGCTTTGATGTTGGGAAACAACCAATATGTGTTGAGTCGTGCTATGCTCGTGCTCTAGATTCTGGATCATTAGAAGCGTTAAAGTCAAAATACGGAGATATCCAAGAATCATTGGGTTTTTCCTATTCAGAAAGAGCAAAACCCGCAATTGTGTTTAAACCAAAACAAAAATAATTTTTTTCTTTTTTTTTTAGTCTTTAACTTCTAGGTTTTCTTTTACATATCATTCCTTTATTGAATTGAACCATTCCATATGAAACTATTATAATACTAATTAATATTAAAATAGCATAAAAAGAAGTATAATTAGCCATAATACAAGGGTTACAATTCTCTAAATAATACTTCCATTTGATGTCACCTAGTATCGATAGAGTAATGAGAGACCACCCACAAATAATCGAAATGACTCCCCATAGAATTAATAATCGAAAATTCTTCATCCATCTCATGATAAACACCCTCAGTTGAATAGAAGACACTATTCTTTATATTTTCGACTAAAAAGAGAATAAAAAAAATATTTTTTGTGCTAATTTTTTATAGAATTTGTTTTTTTTAAATTAAAGAGCTTCAACTACACTGGCAATTCCTACACCAAAACCGCCACGCATTAATTGAACGCCATATTTTTTGTTGTTATTCTTTAAATAGTGGACCATCTCACCAAAATAGATTACACCACTCATTCCAATTTAATGATGTCTAACTTTATACATAGATTTAATAAAGCTCTAGCTATATTAACTGTTTTTTCAATGTCTACGGCATTAATTAGACGATCATGGGGATGATGAAAATATTTGTTGTATGTATCAATTATTGAGAAATACTGGCCTCCTTTATCATAAATATTTTTAGCTTCCCCCCATGGTCTTCTTTCTGGAGGAATAATCCATTTTGGGACAATTTGAAACCGTTTGAACAGTTCAAGAGCTATAGACTCAATATTAATATTTGAACTTTGAATCATTAGATTTGGAATTAGTTCATTGTTTTTATCTAATTGAGATATAGATGATAAATTCGCACCTAAATGAATCCAACATGAAGCATTTTTAATTAAGTCAAGGTTTTTTTTTAGATAATGATAAAGTCCAAGGTGACCAAGTTCATGTCCAGAGGTTAATAGGAAGATAATATCTCTATTAGGTGTGTTATTGTAGAAGTTATACATTATTTCTAACAAAATCGCTACACCTCCTGCTCTTTCTGAAGCACAATTCCACCATCCACTTCGAGGAGTCATTATTACAATTGGATTTAAACTACGATATCTTCCTTTCAATCGAGCAATTATGTTGAATGCGTTTGTTTTAGTTTTTTTAGTCTTAATCGTTAAAAAGGCTTCATTTCCTAAGTTTGAATTTAGCCACGGCCAATATTCGCTACTGATTTGTAAAGTTGAGGGACCAAAAGGTTCTAGAAAGTTTTCAGCATTTATAAGGGAAAGTCCTTGAGTTCCTCCCTCAGTTGCAACAACTAAACCTAAATGATCTTCTCTCCTTCTTATCTTATTCAATTCTTTTTTTGTATTATTATTGGCTTGAATAATACCAATTGTATTTTTATTTCTAATAGATCCTAGTTTTCCCTTGACATAGACCTTATCTCTTAAAGTACAATCAAATAGGGGTATACCATCTATTATTCTATTCTTGATTTTTAAAGAACACTTTTTAATATCGATTCGGTTAATTGGAAATTTCTCTAATTCTGGAAATAAACCGATTTTTCTGATTTCACCCACCAGCCAATCGGCACTGATGGTATCTACTTTCATTCCCGTACGGTGTATACCTTGATTATCATAATCTTTAATAATTCTTGTAATACGATTTTTTAAATCATCAGTATTGTTAGCTTTATTTACCATAATCAAAAATAGTTCTATGTTAATTCTAATATTGATGGTCCTTATATTATAAAAAACTTATATCATCTAATATTACTTAGGTTAAAAGAAAATAGGATTTTAGTCCTATTTTCTTGCAGCTGATATCCGAGCTAATCGTCTCATAGAAGAAGTATTTAAAATAACAGTTTAAACAAATAGAAAATGAAAAAAAATATATTTAGAGAAAATAATGTTTAAAGGGCTTCAACTACACTGGCAATTCCTACACCAAATCCGCCACACATTAATTGAACGCCATATTTTTTATTGTTGTTCTTTAAATAGTGGACCATCTCATTAAAATAGATTACACCACTGGCTCCAATTGGATGACCGATTGCAATCGCACCCCCCGTAGGATTAACTCTTGGATCATCAAACTCATATCCGAAATCCTTTGCAAATGCCAAACAAGGGCTAGCAAACGCTTCATTTGGTTCGATTACATCCATATCATCTACCGTGAGATCAGCACGTTCTAAAGCTTTTCTCATAGCAGGGATTGGTGCTAGCAACATTATGATTGGTTCACCTCCTGCTACCGCTGTTGAGAGGATCCGAGCCATTGGTTTCAATCCAAGTTCATCTGCTTTTTCTCGAGACATCAATAAGGTTGCTGCTGCTCCATCAACTATTTGTGAAGAATTTCCTGCGGTGGTTTTTCCACCTTTTTCAGCTTGTCTGAATACAGGCTTCAAGTTACTTACCATTTCCCAACCTTTTTCGGGGTCATCTAAATATACAGTCCGGACGGTTTGATCATGAGTAATTGTAACTTCTTCGATCTTCTGCTTCCCTGTGCTTTCATCCTTTCTAGGTTTCATATTTTCGTCCGTGTATCTCCTTTGATAAGTAACTGGTACCACTCGTTTGAAATATTCTTCTTCATTGCGCATTGCTATCGTGGCTTTTTGGTGACTCCAAACACCAAATTTATCCAATTCTTCTCGTGTAAAACCATATTTATCACTAATCATCTCTGAAGAAACACCTTGAGGTACTATACGACTCAAGGGTTCATTAGCCCATCCTGCAGACATCATCACTGGGTAGTTCGGAACTCGATTAGCAATTTGCAAATCAGAACCCATCGCATAATGAGTCATTGACTCTACTCCTGCTGCTATACATATATCACCATCTCCAACGCGAATTGCATTAGCAGCGGTATTAATAGCCTGAAGCCCTGCATTACAATATCTATTAACAGTCGCTCCTGCTATTTCTTCTGGTAATCCTGCTAACAATATTGCAATCCTTGCGATATTACCACCTTGTTCCCCAAATTGAGACAAGCATCCAACCTGCAAATCCTCAATTTCCTTGGGATCGAAATCTGCACTCTTTTCTTTGGTTCTATCAACCACAGACCTTAAAACAGTGACTAATAGGTCTTGAGCTGAGATTTCGCGAAATGCTCCTCCAAGTTTTCTCATCTGAGCACGTCCTGATTTACCAACTGGCGTTCGAACGGCATCAATTACTACACATTCTTTTAATTCTTTCATTTTTCATCACTCTACTATTGGATTTTCTTCTTTAATTAAATTTTCTGGCATACTGAGAATTATTTCTTCTGCCTCAGTCATAACACTTTGGATTAAATCATGAAC
>JAEOTF010000299.1 GCA_016840025.1 Candidatus Hodarchaeota archaeon | reverse complement strand
CCTAAATTTTGGTTTTGGAAATAATTTAATGGATATTTTTGTGATAATACCCATTGTTCCAAACGCACTTGTGAATAAACCAATTAAATCAGGAATAGGGCCTTTTGAAAACCAATATTCCGAAACTGCGCAAGATCCAAACTTACATATTTCTCCATTTGGCAATACAACTTCAAGTCCATTAATCATAGAAGAATGGCATCCATATTTTTGAGATAAAGACCCAGAACCGTGTATTAACATATTTCCTGCAACTGTAGCCGAAGGTGGTGCGTCTGGAATAGGAGGTTGTAATTCAGGGTAATTTTCATCTAAATAACCTTTGATTATTCCAGTAGTTACTCCTGGCTCTAACAAAGCATAACGATTTAATTCGTTTATTTCGAGTATCTGATTCATTCTCTTTAGATCTAATACGATTCCACCCCTTATGGGAATTATTAAACCACTAAGTGTTAATCCTCCTCCCATGGGAATAAGAGGAATCTTTTCTCTATTCTCTAGTTTTACGATTTTTTGAATCTCTTCTACAGTTTTAGGTAATACCACAAAATCAACCGGACGTGGCTCAGAAGCTCCAGGATCTTGGGAATAGATAAAAAGATCTTCAGTTTTGTTAGAAACAAAATCCTTTCCAGATATTTTTTCCAATTGAGTTAGAATATCATCTTTATTCAATTAATTCATCTCCCTATTAAATTATTATAATGAATAAAGAGTTAAATCTAAAATTATTTATATTTATTTATAAAATTATAATGATTTTAAAAAAAGTTTAATACTATTAGACTTCAATCAAGTCTCTACTCGCTATTATATTAATCTCGAGCCCCAACAAATTTTTAATTAAAATTTCCCCCATTTTTATTGGAGCATTGGTTTTAGTTTCTGCTATCAATTTCAAAGTCTCTTTTAATTTCTCTTTGGGAATTGGTTTATCTGATCGAACTGGTACTAATGGTAAAAATCCTTTTTCAACTCGCATCGTCGTTGTAAGAATTCTTTTTGGAGCTACAAATTCTTCCCTTGCATACTCTTCCCCTCTTTTACATGAATGTCCTTCGATGATTAATTCTCCATTTACATTCTCGACATGAACTAAACAACCTGTAGGACATACAATACACCGGATTTCTTTACTTCCTTCTGGCATTTCTGATTCTGACATATTTTTTACCTCTTAACTTATTCTTTCTCGATTAATACCTCTGGTCGAGGTATTACTTCAACCTCCAAACTTTTACAATTATGATCTATGTTTAGTTCGTTTAAATTTAATTTTAATTCAATCATTTCACTGGGTATAACATGTCGCCTCTTTTTCTTATATATCACCTTATTTTTATCATCTTTAATTTGAATTAAAATTCTTCTGTCTGGTCTCCTTACTCGGAATGTGAATATTATATCATTAGATAAATTATTTCTATTTATTAAATCAGGTTTTACATAATTTATATTTTCTCCTGCATTGCATTTAATTTGTGTTTTTTTTCCAGGTTCCTTACCATATCTTTCTTTCACATATTCAGTAGCATTTAATCCCGCTCGTTTTGCTTCTGCTGTGACCAGATCTACTAAATCATGAACTTGCAAAACATTACCACAAGCAAATACACCTTCTATTGTTGTTTCTAGATTGTTATCAACAATTGGGCCTCCCATTTGTGAGATCTCTGCCCCAGATTCTCTTGTTAACTCATTTTCGGGAATTAATCCAACAGATAACAATAGCGTATCGCATTCGAAAAATTTATCAGATCCTATTACCCTATCGAAGTTGTGATCTACTTTACTTATTGTCAAACCTTTTAGACGATCTTTCCCGTGAATCTTTGTAACTGTATATCCAGTTATCAATGGAATTCCATAGTCTTCAAGGCATTGGACTTGATTTCTTATTAATCCACTTACATAAGGTTGAATTTCTACGACAGCTTTAACCTCACATCCTTCCCATGTTAGACGTCGGGCCATTATCATACCAATATCCCCACTCCCTAAAATAACATAGGTTCTACCAGGTAAAAATCCCTCAATATTAACAAACCTTTGAGCTTGTCCCGCAGTAAATATACCAGCAGGTCGAAAACCAGGTATATTAATTGCACCTCGTGTTCTTTCTCGACATCCCATAGCGAGGATAATGGCTTTAGCTCTAATTTCAATTAGGCCTTCTTTATTATTTACTGCGTATATTGTTTTATCTAGTGAAAATTCAATTACCATAGTATCTAACTTATAAGGAATGTTTAAATCCTTCGCTTGATTTATAAATCTCTGAACATATTCAGGACCAGTTAATTCTTCTCCAAATTCATGAAGGCCAAAACCATTATGAATGCACTGGAGTGTAATTCCCCCTAATTCTTTATCTCTCTCTAATATTAAAACATCCAAATCTGCTTTTTTAACAACTGTGGCTGCGGCTAATCCTGCAGAACCCCCACCTATTACAACAACATCTACTTCATATTTTTTCATTTTCCCCGAGCCCCCTCTTTTTTTCGTTTTAATAGGAAATCCTTGGTTTTTCCTATTAAAATATTAGTATCTTCTCCCCTCTTTGTAATTTCTTCATACGGTTTCTTCAATTCTCTTGATAGGATTTCAATAACTCTAGGACGGCAGAAACCACCTTGACATCTACCCATACCCGGTCTACAGCGGAATTTAACACCATCAACCGTAGTTGCTCCAACTGGAGCATGAATTGCATTTATAATTTCTTTTTCAGGAATCGTTTCACATCTGCATATAATTCTACCCCATGCTGGATCTTCTTGTATTTTTTTATCAAGTGCTTCCTTTGTAAAATCTTTAAATCTTTCTGGTTTGGGGCGAATCGGGTTATAATCCTCTTTAATTTTTAACTCGACACCTAATAATTCAAGAAATTCAACTACTTTTTCTGCAATTGCGAATGTTGCTGTTAATCCTGGTGATAAAATCCCAGCAACATTAATAAATCCATAAACATCAGTATTATCTATGATAAAATCATATCCCTCTGGGACTGCTCTTAATCCAGCAAAGTTTCTTATCGAGCTTCTTGAAGGGATACTAGGAACTAGTTTCATGCTACCTTCCAAAATTTCTTTTAATCCCGCAGTAGTTGTCGATATATCTTCAAGATCAGTTATATTTTGAGCATTTGGACCAACAAAAGTGTTACCATGTAATGTAGGGCAAACTAGAATTCCTTTTGATATTTTTGTGGGTATTGGGAATAAGATCTTATTTAATTGAATCGCATTACGATCAAAAAGAATATATTCACCCTT
>JAEOTF010000042.1 GCA_016840025.1 Candidatus Hodarchaeota archaeon | reverse complement strand
TCGATTATGGGATGTTGGGGGACAGATACAAACAGAAACAATGAAAAAACAGCTTTACGAAGGGATTGCGGGGGTGGTATTAATATTCGATGTAACTCGACCTTTAACATTTCAGAATCTTCGAAAATGGCAAGAGGAACTCATTAAGTATGCGGAATCTGTTCCTTTCGTACTTGTAGGAAATAAAACCGATTTAAAGGAGTTAATAGCCACTAGTGAAAAGGAAGAAATACTTTGGGGGAATGAAAATAGAGCAGCAGCTTATTTTCGAACAAGTGCTCAACAAGGAAAGAAAATTGATATGATCTTTGACTTCTTAGCAGCAGCAATTCTCCATGAGCGATTAGAAAGTGCCGATAGACCCATATTACCTAAAACAACCGATATAAATGGAAAAATAACGATTAATTCTTGTTAACCTATATAAAACACCCGAATCAACCCCTTATTCAAATAGGGGGTTGAAATGGACAATTTTGCTTTAGTGGTTGGATAAGGTCAACCGGCTATTACACTGTTCTATTTTTACTGTTTGGAATCAAAAAAAGATATAGTCCCCCCATCATATTTTTGACGTTCATTAGTCTCTAAAATCTTTCCAAAATCCTTCATCAGGGTTAAAGGGGTCTTGTAATTTCTTACGGATTACAAATCGAGGCTCCTTCGGTTTAAAATTCCATAATATGCGAAGTTTATGATCATCTAAATGGTAACGATGCTCAACTAGAGTTTCATCGTCAAAAATCTCAGTTGACCAAGCAGCAACAATTCGTAAAGCTAAAAGAAAGCAAATAAATGGAATAATTTTGACTAAGATCTGAATCCATCTTGGTGTAATGACAAAAAATGCAGTTCTAGTATATTCTACAGGAAGTAAGAATTGCCAGACACCTACAAATGCTAGGACTATGAGTACTATTACTTCAAGAATTTGGATTATTCTACCGGGTCTTCCTGTATCAAAACTGTGCCAATTATTATCAATGACGAGATAAGGACGAATCGGTATCCATTTCTTCTTAATACTAATTTCCTTTGATGTTTTTTCACCAATTAAATAGTGGAGTCGGTCATAACGCATCTTATCAAATTTCCACCTACCCTTGTTATCAAGTTCCAAATAGACAAAGACTGGAGCATAATCCATTTCATGAGAGAGATGTGCTACACCTGGTTGCCATCGAATTAGCAGTTCAGCTAGAATTGCAATTCCAATGAATATCACGGAAGACATATACACAAAAGAAATTTGTTCTTCAGGGGATATATGGTAAATTTCGTCAAATATTCTTATTTTAATATGGCTCCATCTCCATGCAAAATCAATTAGCCATCTCTCATTTTCCGCTAAGACAACTGTCCATGCAAAGATGGGAGCATAAAGAATGAAGGCAGTGCTATTTGCAAAGGAAAACCTACCAGCTTTTTCAATACGTGGTTTGATAAATGTACCCCAAATCCCTACGAAAAATAGAATTGCTGCGATAATTAATATTAAAGGTCCTGGTTCTAACGGTCTTTCTAAGAAAAAGTCCTGTGCGTCTTCCATTATTGGTATCCACCTGTCAGGATCTTTCAATTCAGGAATGTCAAACACATCAGGAGGAAGAAAGGATTGAGAATAAATCCAAATTGCTAAGATTGCTAGCATGAGCGGAGCGAAGACATGGTACCAGCGTGAGAGGAATATTCCTTGTTCTGTCCATGTATGTATATATTGAATACATACGTTCTTACTTTGCTCTATATCGGGATTGTCTGCTACAACTCGATAGAGGAGTCCTCCCCAACGTCGACTATTTTTTTCTGAGCGGAGTTCAAGCCCCCGTAGGTCAATGTCAGGTCTATATTTTGTAGCCAACTCAATTCCTTTTGGATCCTTTGTTACATTATACGTATTTTCTGCTAAAGGAACCTCTGGAGGATCGTTCATCTCATAATCTTTGGGTAATTCAATATTTTTTATAGCTTTTCTTAGGTTTGTTGTAGGCCATTCAAGCTGTTCAACAGGAGAAAACTCAAATTCTTCAAATTCATCCATGGTAAACCCTCTAAGATTGTGTACTATCAGGTTTTTTGAGAATTTTTTATTATCAAGTAAGAAAAATTGGGAGTAGGGTTGTGTTTGGGTTGTCATTTTTAAAGGATATCTTTGAAATATTTATCTTCATAAGAATGAATCAAGGATCATTTGTTTAGGGGATATTTCATAGTATTTACAAATTTCTTTTAAAGGACATAAAAGACACTTAGGTTTACCTGTAACGCATACTAATGCGCCTAATTCCATTATAGCCTGATTATGTGTCCAGATAGTTTCACCCTGTTTTTCTTCGGGTAGAATACCTTCTGTAAGTGCCCATAGTATTTTTTCATGATCAGCAGTTCCTGGAGTACTTTCAAGGCCAAAAACCCGAATCAAAACACGTTCAACGTTAACATCTACAATTGGTGCTTTTTTCTCAAATGCAAAACTTAGAATGGCACCTGCCGTATATTTCCCGATACCTGGTAACTTTAGTAGTTCTTCTAATTTATTTGGGATCCTACCATTATATTTAGTCATTGTCAGTTGTGCGATTTGTTGAAGATATTCTCCCCTCCTTTTATAACCAAGGTTATCTGTTATCATTTTAATATCTTCGATATTCGCTTTAGCTAATGATTCAGGAGTAGGAAATCGTTTGAGAAAGCGTTTATAAATTGGAATTACATTTCTTAGTTGTGTTTGTTGTGCCATGATCTCTGATACTAAGATATGATAAGGATTACGGGTGTTTCTCCATGGCAAATCGCGTGCATTTTTCTTAAACCACACTTGTAATAGAGGACTAAACAATTTAAGCTTGTTTTTATCAACAGAGGAAATTTTACTCATAATTATGATCCTCAATAAAGAATAAGCTCAAATCAGCAGATTTCAAAAACATAGCTTAACGCAAACGTCTTTTTATATAAGCTTTAATTCGATAATCTTCAGGAGAAAGGGTTTGACCTTGAAGATTTTTATAGTAAGGGCGGAAAAGACTGCGAACAAATTTTAGATTATACCGATCAAGCATACGATCTTCAAAGATTATTTGCACATTTGGTTCACTAATGCGGAAAACTTCATCTAAATAGGGAAGTAGTTCGTTTTTAATCTCTATAAGTTTATTTGGAGCTAACACAGCATTTTCTTGTAATATCTTCCATTTTTTAACTCTAAGAATTTGTGAAAATTCATGAAAAGCATATTTTAGCCATATTAAATCATAGGTTTCATCTTCAACTGGAACCTCATACGCAGATGTATTAAAAATTTCTATTTGGTCTTGAAGCCCTAAAAAATTAACTATTTTATCAACAATAGGCAATGCAGTTTTATTTGTGCTATTATCATCAATAAATGAAATATTTGATTTTTTGTTTCTTAAGATGGATATAAGAAGCGGTTTAGAAGTAATTAGTATGCCACATCCAATATCTGCAGTTCTTTCTTTTCTTGGAAAATGAAGTGACAGATCTTGAGACTTATTTAAGCAAGATTTCGCATATGATGAGCAATACAATTCTTCAACAAGATCATAGGGTGTATTGACTTGATTTAATAGAGTTTTACACAATTCCTTGGCTATTTCAAGTGACCATTGCCCTTTTTCCACTCTATATTCAATAAAAGTGTTTGTATTTTCTCCGGTATCCCGAAGGCTTAATATATCATAGCTTAAACGTTCAGAATTGTTTTTAAGCATAGTTAGAAGATGGGGTAGGTTTTGAGCTTTAAGCCAGTCTTTAATTTGATTAAAAGCTATGCTTAAACACTCATCAATATATGTATCTTGCATTTTTTATCAGGAAGCTTTTTTTTTTTTAAGCTCATAAGATTTTAAAAACTATCATCTTATAAGTTAAATCTTGGGTGAATGCTATGGGCAAAACACTGACTCCAATATCTATTCCAGGGGTCATCTACAAATTTCGTGTCCGAGAAGATAATAAAGATTGGTTTATAGACGTTATGCTGCATGGAAAGATTGAGAGTAGCTGCAGGATAGAGGAGAACACACAAGAGGGAATTATTGATGCTCTAAAGCAGGTACTGCTTGAGACAGGGATCTCACATCAATTAGCTCCCTTAACTTTGGACAATGTATCTAAAGAATTGATCGTACAAATTCAAACAAATCTGGTAATTGATGGTCAATGGTTAGAGAGTTATGAAAAGGCTAAACTCAAGAATTTCTATATTCAAATTGAAAAGATAGAAAATAGTCTTGATACAATAGAAGGCCGGTTGGACTTCGTAGAAGGTAAGTTGGGATTATAGTTCCAACATTCCATTAAATATTTACTCAAAACCTAAAATCTAATTTCACTGTTTCTTCTGGAAAATTTAAAGACTTCGTGATCTATATTAGCTATCATATCATTAGTTTGAGATTAAAATGTCTGTACGAACCGTACGTATTGTACGAACAGGTACAATTCCAATTGAACAGTTTGAACTTCCCACAGTATGGTCTATAAAGCGGAGAATGGGAATTAGTGGAGCTTCATCAGTTACACTTATCAAAAATGAGACATCAACGCTATTGGTGGATACTGGTTTCGATAATGAAGCCGATGCTTCTCTCCTTAATAAAGAAAGGAATGGACAGAAACTACGAGAACGATTACTAACTATGGGATATAATCCTAAAGACATTGATTATGTTTTTATTACCCATTGGCACCAAGACCATTCTGGGAATTTAGAACTCTTTACTAATGCAAAAATCTTTACTTCTAGGACTGCACTCTCTCATCGTGGACTTAAAAAGCGATTTCCGAATCTTGTGGGGAATTTTATGGGAATTGAAGATGGTGATGAAATCATCAAGGGTGTAACTGCCATTGGAACACCTGGTCACACAGCAGATCATTTTTCTCTTCATTTTGTTTATGAGGATCTTGACTTTATTATAGCAGGTGATGCTATAACATCACTCTCTTATTTCCTTGCGGGAAAGACTTGGTCCTATAATCTCGATTCAGTACCTGGTGGTATGGCAGAGAAGTCGCTTCAAAAAATTATTAACATAGCCGATATCATCATACCAGGTCATGGAGCTCCATTCTTTGTTGAGGAAAAAATGAAACGGAAAAAAGGATAGTTAAAGTCGGAACAAGATTAACTTATAATAACATAGAAAGAATTCTACAATTTTTATACGATAATAAAAAATGAAACTGTGTAGTAGGTGGGCGGATAATCAATTGTCAGGTAAACCGCAACTCTCAAAGATTCGCTCATTAATCCGTGAGGGAGAGTTAGAGGTAGCCTTAGTTCACATTCGAGGAGAATTAGGAATAAAACTAGATACGGGATCTATTCTAGCGGTAGACCTGAGTAAGCAATTGAATGTTGAATTGATTCTTGCATATATTGTGATTCGGCGACTTCAAGGATTTACAGACGAGGTTATCCTTATTTCAAGAGCTCTTATGAAAAAAAGGGATAAATTAAATGAGGATCTTGAAATTAGAATACTTGAAGAAGAGGGGATGGCATATGAAGATAAGGGGGATCTTGAGAGAGCCCACGAAGTCTTTTCAAGAATAAAACAAATACCGTACTTAAAGAAAAGTAAAGAGGATTGGGCCCGAGTCCAACGAAAATCAGGACGTATCCACTGGTTTAGGGGAGATTTGGATCATGCAGAAAAACATGCTAAAGAAGCAATCGCAGTTTTTCAGAAGCAGAAAAATGACGAAGAGTTAGCATATTCTCTTTCTCTATTAGGTAATATTTTCATTTTTAAAGGGAAATATCAAGAGGCCTTGAAATCATATGAAGAGGCTTTAAAAATTCTTGAAGAGAAGAATATGAAATATTATAAGAGCCGTATCCTGAACAACATCGGAGAAATTCATAGAGAACGCGGAGAAACAGAAAAAGCCCTTAAATATTATAAACAAGCATTAAAAATAGACCAGGAAACAGGAGAACTTTTAGGAGTCGCCATAGCCTATATTAACATGGCACATGTACACAAATTAAGAGGGCATTTAGATCAAGCACATAGTTACTATCAGCAGGCTATTGATGTATATCCTGATGTAGGGGAAACAGTTGTCGAACTATATGTAGAATGGGGTCAAATCCAAGCAATGCGGGGAAACTTTCAACATGCACAGGAATTATTAACAGAAGCAAAAAGAAGAGCAGAACAGCGGGACTCAGATATAGATAGAGCACTATGTCTCATTCTTGAAGGATATCTTATAGAGACAGGCTATCAAAAGCTATCAAAATTAGAAATACTCCAGAATGGGAGTAGAAAGGAAAGAAGTGTGGAAATATACAAACACGCTCTAGAGTTAAGTGCTGAAATTGGATATTCCAACGGTAGAATCATATCCAGCCTGAGTTTGGCACGAGTACTGGTTGACCTAGCCAGAATTGATGAAGCAGAATCTGTCATCGGAGCAATTGAACAGCTCACCATACGAGAGCATCTTTTTTCTACTCTATGCCATACAAGAAATCTGCAGGCACTCTGTCTTTCTTTAAGAGAAAACTATAAACAAGCACTTACCCTTGTTTCTCAAGCGAAAAAAACCGCTCAAGAACATGATCTCCCTGCCTTGGTAAAAAGATCGGATGAAGTACGAGAATTCATTAATACAATGCAACAGGCAGCTGGACCGATTTCACTAGCTTTAAAAACACAACAAAAACGAATTCAGAACACTCAAGAAGCAACAATGGATTTCTTTCATTCTTATCTCAAAGAAATAGGGTAATTTGCCCTCATTTATCGCAGTATGGATTGAAATATTGTATATTCTATGAATTATCTCATGAAATCATGAAAAATCCTAGTTTATTGAGAAAATTCGGCTAAGAATTTAATAAGATCACTAAAACTATGAAAAAATTCGGTGGTTGTTCGATCAAGAAATACTGGAACTTCCTCAACATAATCCATGTCAGTAATCACAAAAACGGGTTGTTTAAGTATTTCTTTACAGTAAAAGATCTCTTGTATTGATCCAAATGATTGGCTTTCTTTTGGTAAGTATGCGATCAGCGCATCTGATTCTTCAATCATAGTTAGGTCTTTTTCAACGATATAATTGGTAATTTTCGTGACCTGTTCGCTTTTACGTCCAAAAATCCTTCGTAATTCTTTCAATTCTGTAGGATTCATATTATCTTCTTTTTTAGTAGGATCTGAGACCTTATGACCCAGAAAATTTAATTTTTTAGTTAATAACTCTCTCCATGAGACACCTTCATCAGGAGAAAACCAAATTGGTCCAGCAAGATAAAATTTCATTATTAATACCCCGCATTATTTTAAAAATGATTTGAGAGTATTCTCTCTCCTTGAAAGATCAATCTTTCCAGCATAGGACTTTAATATCCTTAATTGGAATGAAGTAATCTCAACATAGTCACTAGAACTAGTTCGAGGTGCAAAAAACCATCGCCATGACCTTTTGTTCTTTTTCAACCATGATTTTATTTCCCGAGCAATAATATCTTGAGAATTACATTCACCACTGATGTGACCTATAAATATTGCAATCGAAGGAGAAGCTTCACCTACTTTTTCAAGACCTGTTAATGCTTTAATATTGGAAAGATGTGCTTTTTTAATTCGCTCTTTAAGAAAAAAAGGACGAGATGAAGTTTTTAGCTTCATAACATCATGATTCATTTCAAGAAGAGCTAAAGAACTTCGACTTAGAGCCTGAATATGGTTTGGCGTAATCTTACCTGTATCAGTTAGAATTGTTACACTTTGATTCTCATATGTGATAATAAATCCAGTAGATTCAATTGTATCATGTTGTGTCGGTATACTTTCAATCGTGAAAGGTCCTAAATTGATTACGCCGCCTAATGAGATGGATAGAGAATTATTAATGATTTTTTTCCATCGTTTATCATAAATAATTAATGGAAAGAGATTATTTATCGTTCCTTTTGTCATAATCACCGGGATATCGGAAAGATGATCACTTAAAACCGGTAATCCGCAAATATGATCATAATGTGCATGAGAGACTAGTATGGCTTTGATTGATTTTATAGGAATCGAGAGGCGTTTCAACCCCAGCAAGATACGCTTTCGGCTTATTCC
>JAEOTF010000298.1 GCA_016840025.1 Candidatus Hodarchaeota archaeon | reverse complement strand
AGGTGTTCTGTTGAATTTGAGTTCCTATTCAGACCAGAGTATATCCATACAGGAATGCGATTTGTCTTTCGAGAAGGAAGAACCAAAGGAATAGGAATTATTACAGATATAGAAACAGTAGCGTGACTTATTTCTCAATTGATTTTTTTTGTTGGGTTGGTAAATGATTTAGTTAGGTTAGTAAATATATGTCAGATTTTTTGTAGGGTTGGTAAATGATGAGTGAAGCAGATACTTGTATCGTGCGATTGGTGTGATAGACCAAGAAAAAGTTGCATGGAACTCCTTTCTAATGCGTCATTTTGTAGAAAAAAAGTTGCATCAAAGAAATGAAACCGTATTTATCAAATTTAAATGATAATTTGGTCTAATTTTTTTTATCAACACTATATCATCTATTTTGTCTCTAAATTTGAAAAAATTATCATAAAACATTATTTCTTAACATTTTTACTTTTTGATGAGGGAATAATCCTATTTCTAAGAGCTATTCAATAAAAAAAAGAAACAAAAAAAAACTTGCACAAACAATTTCATTTACACTTTACTCAATTTAATGTATTTTAATGTTCTGTTCTAAATTTAGAGGTTTTTTTATTGAGGGATTCAAATAAAATACAAATTAATTACACTAATTCGGAGTTTATTACATTCTGACTATTTTAAGTATCTAACTTACGTTCATAACCTGCTGGTCGTAATAAAAATACTCTACTATCATCTTTTCTTTGAGTTGCTGTAGTAGCTAATGAAGCTCTTCTAAGTCCTCCTAAATCTAATTTTACGATTATATCTTCTACTCTATCATCTAAAATGTTAATTATCTTATTTCCTAAGAGAGGACCATAGATGGCACTTTTCCCAGGAGGTGCAATATTGCAGAGAATGACATAACAAAAGCCCATATATGAAATTGACTCAGCTATTATTGAAAAAGTTGAGAGGGCTTTGTTTAGTGTTGGTACTATTAATATATCTACTAAACCACGAGTTAATTCTAATTTTATAAGCGTTTTTACAGAAATTAGAAGGAGAACAACGACTAAAAGTGAAATAAAAAGTTTAGAAAGCCATACATTTCTTGACAATCTACTTATTTTCTGTTTAAAGTAAATTTAAGGTGTTCAATCACTCCAACATTACCAATACAGTATTGTTTGATTTTTAGACACAAAAAATTTGATTTTCGCAAAATATCTAATGAAAATTACTGTGTTCTATAAAATATGTGATGGATTCGCAAATTATTTGATGACCAAAAATGCATTAGAATCCAAGAATTGGTTAAATTAAGATATTTCATTCCCATGAAATGTGACGATCAACGACAAGCATAAGATGTCAAAAAACAAGTAAAAGATGTCAGTAGCCAAGCATAAGATGTCAAAAAACAAGTAAAAGATGTCAGTAGACAAGCATAAGTTGTCATTAGTAATAATCTAAACAAATATTAATAAATTTGATTTTAATGGCTTTGAAAGAATAGAAATTTCTAATTCATATAAAGGAGTAATAGAGATGACCGTTGCTAATATTAAAGATAATATCTACTATTTGAGTACGAAAGATTGGGATCGGCGGTTGTTTGATGAATTGATCCCTTTACCCGAGGGGACAAGTTACAACTCCTATCTCATTGTTGGACGTGACAAAACTGTTTTGATTGATAGTGCCGATCCTCGACTGGAACATGAATTCTTTGCCGATCTTTCTTCTCTAGGAATTAAAAAAATTGATTACGTAGTCGCCAATCATGCGGAACCTGACCACTCAGGAAGCATCCCAAAAGTGTTAGAGATGTTTCCTGACGCTAAAGTCCTAACTACCGACAAAGGTAAAGACATTATGGTTGATTTGCTTTTAATTCCCGCAGAAAAGTTTCAAACTGTGGCAGATGGTGAAACTTTATCTCTTGGGGATAAAACCTTGCAATTTATTCACGCAGCGTGGGTACACTGGCCTGAAACGATGTTTACTTACTTACAAGAAGATAAATTCCTCTTTAGTTGTGATTTTCTTGGTTCTCACATTGCCACCAGCGATTTGTTTGCCACCAACGAACCACGCGTCTATGTCGCTGCCAAACGCTATTATGCGGAAATTATGATGCGCTATCGGAAGATAATTCAGAAACACCTCAATAAGATCCAAGATTTAGAAATCGAGTTTATTGGTGCAAGTCATGGACCAGTATATAATCGACCTGCTTTTATTCTTGATGCCTATAAAGACTGGGTATCAGATAACTGTAAGAATGAAGTTATAATACCTTACGCCTCGATGTACGGTAGTACTGAACAAATGGTTCATTATTTAGTGGAAAAACTTATGGAAAAAGGGATTACTGTAAAACCCTTTCGCTTAGTAGTAACAGATATTGGCGAACTTGCAATGGCGTTGGTAGATGCAGCGACAATTGTCATTGCTTCCCCTACTGTCTTAGTTGGTCCTCATCCTGCCGTTGTTTATGCTACTTATCTAGCTAATGCGTTGAAACCTAAAGCCAAATTCGCAACAATAATTGGCTCTTATGGTTGGAAAGGCAAAATAATAGAACATATAAGCGGAATGATCGGAGATTTAAAAGTAGAAGTAATTGAACCCGTTCTTGTCAAAGGAAAACCAAGAAAAGAACATTTAGCACAGTTAGATCAGCTAGCAGAAAGTATCGCCCAGAAACACAAGCAATCGGGCTTATTTTAAGTAACAAAGAAAAAGTGAATAATTTTGAGAAACTAACCAATTTATTTTTTGAATTGACTTTTTTCACAATTGACATAGGATACTTGGTTTTTTTTATATAATCGTTCTTCTGAAATTTTATGGCTGCATACTGACAGATTATACTTGGAAAAATGACTGACTAGATTCAATTGTCTAATGGTTTTCTGACATTATTTATTACAAATGACATTTTAGCAGAATCATGGTTGAGATAGAACTTGCAGCGGAAAACATGCTTGTTTTGTAGATGTGAAGAAGAGACCAATCAAAAAAAACGGCCAATTTATGAAAATAACGGCGCTTATTCCATTCTTAACTATAAACCCTCAGTACCTGGTCATGTCCTTGTTGTTCCGAAACATCATGTTATAAACTTGGAAGAACTCAAGGGATCTGATCTAGAAGATTTCATACATGCTATACCTCTAACTTTTGTAGCCATCCAACAAATCTATGAAACACACGTCCAAAAGCTCGTAGATTATTATGAATCTCTGTTGATAAATCCTCCTGAAAAAGCTTCAATGATATTTGCGAGAAACATGTTAGATCATCCCCATCTCAGAGAAAGACCCGTTGCTTATAACTGGGGGATGAATTGTGGGTTTGATGCAGGGCAAAGAGAGATACACCTCCATGTTCATTTATTCCCGAGAAGAGGAAAAGGTCTTGGGATTGCAACAGCAATGAGAAAACATCTCGCAATCAAAGAAACAAACAATGATGAAGATACTTTTTAGCAAAGGGACAGCGCAAAGAAATATTTCGCAATTTTTTAAAAACACCTTTCATTTTATTTGTTTAGTATAGTACTTCCTAAACTTATACTTCCTGAATTTTGGTTCTATAAATACCGGTATATTCGTTAATCGTTTACAATGCGCTAGTGGACTTAAATATAGGGTTGTAACCGCATTCTCTGGTAGAATTAAACTCTTTAAATTTTTACAATGGGCGAGAGGAGTTAAATCCAAGGTGTTTAGCGCATTCCCCCCAAGATTTGGCTCCTGCAATTTCTTACAGTGAGCGAGAGGGGTTAAATCTAGCGAGGTAAGTTGATTGCTTTCAAGATCTAAAGCCTCTAAATTAGTACAGTGAGTGAGAGGGGTTAAATCCAGGGAAATCAGGGAATTATCTGGTAAAAATAAACGCTCCAAATAGGTACATTGCGAAAGAGGGGTTAAATCCAGGGAAGTTAGGGCATCTAAACTGATTGTAAGCATCTAAACTGATTGTCAGAATATCAGTTTATAAGAAAATCAACTCTTTAATGCTTAAAAAAAGTCAATTTTTGATGTATAAAATGAAATTGAGAGTTGCTTTTTGTCAACTATTTTTTATTTTATCACACAAAGCATAAAATGACACTATACAAGCATATGATGTCACTGAACAAGCAAACAATTAATTGTTTGATTATTACTAATTAAAATCTTCAAGATAAACTTAATTAACTCCTTAAAATATCATTAAATTCTATTTATTAGTGAAATGGGATGATGAACGTCTTATGGGCTTTTATCACAATAATAAAAACGTTAAAGACTATATTGATATGGCAGAAGGTTACGATGGAACATTTTTAATAGAAATCCTCAAGAAGCATGTAAGTCCAGGTTCTACAGTCCTCGAACTCGGAATGGGTCCTGGAAAAGACCTAGACATATTAAGAAAAACCTTCCATGTCACTGGATCGGATATTTCACAAATTTTCTTAGACTTATATCAAGAAAGAACTGGATTTGTAGATCTTATAGTGCTTGATGCGTGTACTCTTGAAATAGGTCGTACATTTGATTGCATTTATTCTAATAAAGTCTTAATACACCTTACCAAAGCAGAGTTAAGAAAATCTTTTCAAAGACAAAGAGCAGTCCTAAATGATAATGGTATTTTGTTTCATTCCTTTTGGAAAGGAACTAAAGAAGAAGAGCATCATGGTTTAAGATTTATTTACTATACTAAAGAAGAATTAAGGAAGATGATTGGAGATGGATTTGAGATAATAGAAATCGCAGCTTATAAAGAAATAGAAGCTAATGACTCACTCTATATCATCTTGAAGAAAAAATAATCCACGAAAAGCCATTATTACAAATAATTGAAACAGAAATTGAGATCAAAGGTTAAATTGACCAATTTCATACCTTAAAGAAACTATGCACAGAGGTTATTTTCATGACTCAAAGCAAAGACGATGCTATTTCTAGGACAGAATTTCATAATATTATTTCTGAATTACGCAATGAGATCAAGATTTTACAAGATACGCTGACAGAGTTTACTATACGCCATAAAAATGAAAATATCTTAAAATTAAAGGTCATACCTATAATTGAAGCCAAACCATTAATACTTACTTACCTTCGTAACCATCAAACAGCTTGGATGAGCGAAATTGCTGAAGGATTAGAGATAGACTATGAGGTAGTCATACAGGTGCTTGAAGAATTAACAAAAGAAGGAGTTATTCGTCCCAAGGATGTTTAAGTCAATGGATCGAACTAATGATCTTCAGGTGAATGATTTTTTCCGTTTTAACAGAATTATTGTCATTTCACGAAAAACATCCCGCTCCCGCAGCCCAGTTGTTCGATTTGGTGAACATCGAGGTCAACGACATACCCATACAGATGGTCATTGCTATATAGATCGACTCTACGAGTTTATTAACGAATAGTCACATGTGGGAGGTTTAATTGGCGAATCGTAGAAATAAGTCACAGCTCAAAATTTCATTAGGCATAGAGGTCTCTTTGCTCGATAAATAACCATAATCATAAAAGATTCTAATTTACTGACCTTGTTGAATGATTGTTAATTTAAGCCACGATTCCTTGGAATGATGGGGATTATATTCTCCGTATTTCTAAATAACCACATAAAAACAAAAATACCAAGAATTGGTACCAGAGATACCTTGATAAAAATACCGACTGCAATAATAACCAGTATAGAGCTGATTAGGTTAGTAATACCATAGGCTAGTAGTAAATATCTTATTTTAGAATTCATAGCCCATTGCTCTGATAATTGTATTAATTGTAAAACGAAAACTAGCAAACCAATAGCTCCAATGCTCATTAATAGACCAACTATAAAAAAAAGGTCAGATATTTTATCAAAATCCGTTTCACCGATATTTGGTAGATATATCAATTGCCAAATTACACGGGAAAGTAACCACACGATTAATCCAAAAATGATCTTTTGATATCTTTTTTTTAGGATAAGGTCTTCAACTTTGATAAATAAATAGAGAAATAAAACGATTAGACCAATAAAAGCGATAATATCCAGAAAAAAGACATATAATGCTCCAACGAAGAGAAAAGGAATAGAAAGATTTTGAAACATAAGCATAAACGAAAATAATTTGAAATTAAATCTTAATTTGGACAAACTTAAATCAACCAGCCTTAATTCAATTATTTTTAGTGAATTTAATAGATATTTTTATCATTTTTGGATTTGAGGATGATAATAGATTCCCGTTGTATTAATTAATACTAATGCTAAGGGAAATATGAGGGTATTCCATTTGTCTTTGAAGTCAGTAGCAATCCTCTCTCATAAGGGTGGGGTTGGAAAAACTAGTATTGGAGTTAATTTGGCCATACACTTAGCAAAAACTGGTAAAAAAGTTTGCTTGCTCGATACCGATTTTCATGGACCCTCTATTATGACCTTCTTTAAGCCTCAAGTCAACTGGATTAACGAGTACTTACTGGGAGATGAAGCCGCTGAACAGTGTCTGCAGGATGTCGCTCCTTCTCTTAATCTCTCAGGGAAGTTATTAGTTGGGTTTGCAGATCCTACTCCCGATACAATTCAGAAACTTATTCGGATTGATCAAGAGACTTCAATTAGAATGTTAGATAAACTCCTAGCATTAAAAAAATGGCTTAAAAACAATGAAATTGAATACTGGATCGTTGATTGTAGCCCTGGGACAGGATATTCGACTGTAAATGTGATGTTAGTGACTAATAGTAATTTATTTATCATTAAATTGAGTAATGCAGATGTCATTGGTACTTCACAAATGATTGCAGGCTTGTATAAACAATTAAGAAGCCCTTCTGTAGTTTTAGCGAATATGGTTCCCAAAGATGCAATCTTGACCGAAGAGGAGAAATCACGAATTCAAGGATTAATAGAAAAGCGTTTCATGAAAGATATTGGAGATAAAGTGGTTAAATTTCTTGGATGGATTCCTACCGATTTAGAACTGCAATCAATTGAGTTTCGAGAAGCAATCAAAGCTTTACAGGAACAGGAATCTTCTCGGCCCATCTATACCTTAGATCAACCAAATCATATTTTTGCTACAACACTTATAGATAAAATTCCAGAATTATTTGGGGAATAAATGTAAATGATTATTTATGCAGTTTACATAATTACAAATGATGAGAGAACGCTTCTAAGTCAAAATTTCCAGTCAGTTGAGACTATTTCCGATGAACAATTACTTCGAGGGTTATTTACTGCACTTCAAGATGTAGGAAACGAGGTTACAGAGAGATCTACCGAATTGAAGAGTATAGAAATCGGAGGGATTTCTTATCATGTTCGCTCATTTGGTCCAGTTCGGATAGTACTGGTGACCGATGTTCCTAAAAGCCCACAAGATATCATACAAATGCTAGGTTTACGATTTATAAAAGAATATGGTGAAGTTCTTTCGGAATCTCATCATAATTCTAATATCTTTGCACCTTTTAAAAAAATCATTTCCGAAATTATTACAGATGAGACTATTTCCGATGAATCGAAGTTTCTAAAACCCACTAAGGTACTTGATACAGGTGCGATTTTTAATTTACCTCATCATTTACAATCTATAGCTTTAACGATGATTTCATTAAAAGAAGGCACAATTGAAGAAATTGCTCAAGAAAAAGGCGAGGACATAGATAATACATTAAGCAATATAACTGCATTACAGGAAATGGGCTATATTGGCACAAAACAAAAGAAAGAAAAAACAATATATTTTCGTGCTACTTGAGATTTCCCTTGGGCTTATTTGCTTTTTTCATCGTTGTTTAAGTATTTACTAACCGATTTTTCCAAACCACTCATTTAGTTCTTCATTTCTTTCCCATAATTACTTTTGAGAAATTTATTTCATTAGATACATAGTCTAGTGGTGTGGTTGCATTTATACTTTGTTCGGTTAATGATTCTGATGACGCTTTTTTAGTAAGATCTACATCATATATCATAGAGCTAATTAATGAAACCCATTCAACGAAATATTCTTGCCATTTTTTCCACATGTATGAAAATTGGGAATGCTCTACTAGTTTTGGGGTCTGAATCATGGTAATCAAACGGTTAATAAGCTTGCCTTGTTCTGATTTCATCGAATCATCCGAAAAAACATCTTGGGATTGTTTAGTTGTAAAGCTAAAGATAACTGAAATTGGCATTCCACTGGTCAAACTAACTATTCTTTGAAATCCATTAAGTTGTTTAGTTATAATCTTGTGTGAATTTTCAAAAATGATGAGCCATCTTTTCTCATAACCATAAATATCGGTTAAATCGGATAATCTATCTTCTAATTGTTCCAAATCTGTTCTAGTCAAAATATGAGGATGTTCAATAAAAAGAATCGGCGTTTTATGTTCAATTGTCCATCTGTGTGCCAAATATAACAATAATAAGCTTTTACCCGAACCTTTTGATCCGAAAATCCCTGTTTTACCATATATTGATAGGGTCTCGAATAATGAATTGAAATATTTTTCCAAAGGAGGAACAATAATTAATGCGTCTAACAGATAAAAATTTTGAAGACTTTGAGGACCATTAATCAATATATGAAGTCTTGTTTTTATCCATTCTCGAAGTAAAGGATCATTAGCTAATTTTTGAAAATATACTTGGTATTCACTGATCCATTCACTTGGTTTGGAAGTTTCTCCAATTGGTTGAGGTAGATTTAGATTTTTAGAAGTTATCGAGTAATTTAATAACAAAATTTTACTCTTAGCACCTTTATAAAATGTAAAATGCTCAATAACAGGTGGTAGATTTCTAGGTCGAATATATGGAGCGAGTTTATGGATTTCTAAGCTATAATTAGCTAATAATTTCGGGATTTTTCGAACAACTTCACGATTCATTTCTTTCCTATCTTCAGGTAATTCATCCCAAGATACTAAAAACGGTGTAACTTTAGTTTTACTGTTTATTTCACCCGTTGTATAAGTCCATCCAGCTAAATAACGTTCACTCATCCAGCGAGAATGCTCTAATTGAGCCAATTCTTCAATTTCTTTTGGAATTAACTGATATATCCTTACAGCTCTGTTTTCAACTCTTTCCACTATACAGTCTATATTTCTAAGTTGTATTTCCATGTGATCTGCTTGATGTCGAGTTGATTCTTTCAGATTTTCTGGAAGATCATCCCACATTTGTGTTTTTGTATCAACCTCACTGGGTAAATAGGTAGTTAGTTCCTCTAACTCTTCTCCCCTACTAATAATTTTCGCCAAAGTGTCTAAACTCTCATTAATCAATATTTCTCTTGAAATAATGTCTCTAGTCATACCGAATGGATAAACCGGATTATTTTTCACAAAATCATATTCACTTAGAAGAGTAGCCAATCCAGCGTAATCATTCATACGAACAAGTACAGGAATTTTCAGATTATCTTGTGCACAGCGTTGAAGTAATGTTAGTGCTGTCGTCAATCCAATAACATCATCATTAATGCAGATAATAAATAATGTAACAGGGGGAGTTTCTTCGTTATTCCAAAATGAGGCCTGATTCAGTTTTGGTGATAAAATATCGAAGTTTTCATAATGTAGATCAAAAACTTTTGTAAAATGAGGATTATAACGCTGAAATGTACTGACTTTCAATTCAGCTTCTTTATCAACTACTGTAATGCAGGGCTTGGTTGAAGTGGTATAGCAACATATTTTTGACGCTTGAACCAAAACATTTTGCCCCATACGCCCCAAACCCATTATTACAAGATGTATTTGATCAGTGGAAGGATTAAACGATGTTATTTTATCGATGGGATAATTTCTAAAAACTAATCGAGCTGCATTCTCAAAACTATTGAAGAAAACTAGCTCGAAAACATCATATGGATTCGTAAAGATAGTATGTTTCTTTAAAATGGCTCTTAACTGTAAATCAACCATATGGACAAAACACTTGACTTTTTTCTCATCCCTGTCCTTTTGTGGTCGGAAAGAATTGACAAGATTATAAGCGTGTACTGCAATCTCAACATTAATTCCATCATCATTGGTAACAACCACGATGTAAGCTGCGCGATGGACTCGGACTTTTTGAAGTAGACCTATATCTGTAGCGTCACCAATCAGAATAGTGGCTTTTCCTTTAAGTAATCGGGAATAATCATTTTTTTGATCGTTGTCGATTATTACAACTTTGGAATTATTCTCAATAAAGTCTTGGCTCAGATAATAGCCTTTATCACCTAATCCACAAATAACTACGTGATTTTTCAGAAATCGCAACCGAAAAACCTGAATATTTTCTTGAAAAACTAACAATAACGCTTTAAAACCCGCATAAACTAAAAACATAGGTGCTAAGAAACGTGCAATCTCTAACTCGATAGGTATAGATGTATCGAAATCATGATCCAAGATAAATAGTTTTAGAACATTGTAAAAATTTGTTGTTGGGGAAGAATACGAGTTTTGTTTGTTAGCTAATTTCTCAAAACCAATATATCCCAAAATAATTGTAGTTAATCCTATTCCTGAAAGAAAAAGCCACTCAAATCTAAAAATAAAGGTTGTAATTGTTCTTTTTAATTCAGAAGGTGAAAACTTCTTTCGGTTTTTTTGGTTGTCTTCTATAAGTTTTTCTTGCCATGAAAGAGAATCAATTCTTCTTTGGGTGACCAATTACTCCACCATTTCTCAAAAGAAGTTACTTTTAAAATCTAATAATGACTATTAGAGACTAGGAATAACTTTGGGCTTTTATCTTTATTCATCAATGAAAAATGAGAGTTGTATAAAATTCTAACATTACTAAAAAAAAGCTCTATAAGATGTGACACATTTTTTTAAAAAAAAACAGAGCATCAATTGTTGGTCTTTCCAGTAAATAGAAGTGAGATTATGGGAAATTATGAAACAGGGAAGAATTTCGCAGATGAGATGGACACAAAAGATCCATTGGCAGGTTATAGAGAGAAATTTCTCATTCCTAAAGATTCTACAGGGGAATCTTCCATTTATTTTCTGGGCAATTCGTTGGGGTTACAACTCAAATCAACCCGTAAATACATCGAGACTATAATGTCTAATTGGGAACAATTTGGAGTTGAAGCGTACTTTCATGGAGATAACCCGTGGCTTCATTATTCTGATCCCCTTATTGAAAAATTAGCACGAATAGTAGGTGCAAAATCATCGGAGATTGCAATTATGAACGCTCTTACGGTAAATCTCCACCTGATGCTCGTTTCTTTTTATAGACCTACAGAAAAACGGTACAAGATCCTTATTGAAGAAAAAACATTTCCCAGTGATCAATATGCGATTAAATCTCAAATGCGATTTCACGGAGTCGTTCCAGATAAATCTTTACTTGAATTAAAAACAAGACCTGATGAAACTTTTATCCAAACGGAAGATATTGAAGAATTAATAGAACGAGAGGGTGATTCCATAGCTGTGATCCTTCTAGGAGGAGTAAATTATTATTCTGGTCAAGCTTTCGACCTAGAGCATATCACAAAGATTGGACATGAGATGGGATGTATTGTAGGATTTGATTTGGCTCACTCAGCTGGTAATGTGGCTCTAAAGCTGCATGATTGGAACATAGATTTCGCTGTATGGTGTAACTACAAATATCTAAACGGAGGACCTGGAAGCCCAGGTGGTTGTTTTGTCCACGAAAAGCATGGAGAAGCTCAAGGAATTCCGCGTTTTGAAGGATGGTGGGGTAATAAACGTGAGAATCAGTTTCTTATGCGAGATGAGATAGATCCAATTGTAGGTGCAGGTGGATGGCAAATAAGTTCTCCATCTATTCTCCGTCTGGCGCCACTAAAAGCATCTTTAGAGATTTTTGAAGAGGTCACAATGAACAAATTGAGAGAAAAATCAATTCGCTTAACAGGATATCTAGAGTTCTTGATCGACCAGATCACTAGTGATCAATTTAGTATAATTACCCCAAAAGACCCAGATCAACGTGGTTGTCAATTATCTATCAGAACCCATAAAACTGGAAAACAGCTTTTTGACCACTTAACTAAGTCAGGTATATTTTGTGATTGGCGAGAACCTGATGTAATCAGGGTAGCACCAGTTCCATTGTATAATACGTTCAAAGAGATTTATTATTTTTCAAGAATTCTGGAAAAAAACGATGCTAGTAAATAAACTTAGTAAAAGAGAGTATAAGGAGAGTCAATGACCCGTAGAAATACCAGGTTAATGTTTGAAAATGTTTAATCGCTCTAAATGTATACTGTAAATATGTGCAGTTCTACATATTTAAGTTTAATTTCTGATATTACTTGAGAAAAACAAAAAATGTCTATTGTTCTTTAAGTGTAGAACTCGCAGTATATTTACTGACAGTTTATCCCTCACTTTGAATCAAGATACAAACAAATCAAGCTTGGAGTGTCGAAATATGACTATGAAAGGTTATTTTGGTCGTCGTGCTTTAGATAGTCTTATT
>JAEOTF010000041.1 GCA_016840025.1 Candidatus Hodarchaeota archaeon | reverse complement strand
GCTGATCGACAGGTATATCCCCAAGGCTCTGATTTGACTTGTGCAATCGAGGCAGCGAAAGCTGTCTGACCAAGCTTACAAAATTTCCTATTTAGTCCTACATAAACCCATTGGGTGATTGAGCGTCCGATGTCGCCCCATGGATAGCTTCTAGCAAGCCAAAAGTAATAGATGCCTTCTCTTAACATTGATTGTTTCTCTCCTTTAATTTAGATGATTATAACTAGGTCTAGAGAGCATGGAAACTAATTATCAATGCACTGCGTGCTGAGTTGGTCTTATTATAAAAAAAGAGTTGCGTAAGGGAGAGAACAGTGAAAGTCATGCCTTCTTATTTTCTCCTCTCTTCTCATTAAATTGTTTTAATTCTCCTACTTTAGCAACATAGTCTTGACTCAAATCGACTAAATTATTTTGTCTTCTCCTCTAGATCATTCGCTCTATTTTACTTCTTATTTTGGTTTTAAACCTGTTAAATGAATTGAGTAGTGAATTAAAGTCATTTTTAATCCTTTTTTACTTAATTTATTAGAAAAATGGGCTTATAAACCTGCTTGCTGCAAGGGTGACCTGTTTTGCTCCTTACGGTACAGATTCCTGTCATGAATAAGAAACTTGGTCCAAAAAAACACCAGCAACTTGATAAACTGATAGGACATGATACCACAGTTACTAACCATTATTTACAGATTATGGGGCAAAAATAAGACACATAATTAATATAGCCTTCATTAATTCTTATTCCTTAACTTGAAACATCAGAAAAAAGATTTCCTCGGTACACCGAAGTTTCAGGACACCCCACACAAATTTGCTGATCAAATTTAACACATTCTTTACAATGGATCCCACAGGGAGAGACGTCACTTTTTTCTTCTTTGAGGGGTATATCAATCGGTAAAAATGAAGGTTGTAACTCCGAACCAACTATTAATACGCTACTCCGTCTAATTTCTGAGGATTTCCGTAAGAAGCATGAACTTAGAAGCACTTCAAGCAAACCTCGATCTTCTGCATAAACAAGAGCAACGATATCGTAATGTCCAATAACTGATGCTACTAAAATGACTCGAGGACATTTAGAATAAACATCTAATATGCCAATTCGTCCCGCTTCGCTAGCTGATTCTATAAGAATAAAAGCAGTTATTAAATCAAGTTGGTCAGGATTAATTAGACCACGGACATGGAGAGTTTTTGTATTTTCGAGTTTTTTAATACGATCTCGAACAGAAGAATGACTTAAATTTACAATTTTACCAAGTTGAGTTAGATTTTCTCTTCCGTTTTTTCCAAGAAGATAGAGCAGCGCAATATCAAGTTGATCTAATTTTTTCAATGGAAATACCTTCAATTTAAGTATCTTAACTTCAGTATGTTTGTAAATTTTTAAATTATTATTCAAATTATATATAAGAATATTATAAAAATCATCAAAATGTATATAGCTCTATAAATAGTAGAACTCCAGAATGAAGATCTCTTAATCAATCTCAAGCATAGCAGGGAGATTAAATCATTTTTTATTGATCTAAATTGGACTCTTCTTCTATTCCTTCAATTATTAAATTTAATAGCTTTCAGGTTGGTCTACATTATAAAGTGAAACCCACAATATGTATGATATGCCATCAATTTGAATGAAAAATATTTTTATATCCCACTATTTAATGATATTATTCAGTATAAAAATTCAAAATGAAGTAAAAACACTAAATACTGTAAAAATATGAATTAGAGGTGTTAAAGATTACTAAAAACGAAAATGGATTAAAAATAGAAATAAGTGCTATTATGACTATTATAGCGATACTTGCTACCTATTTTTTGGGATTAGCAGTAGTGATGTGGCTTTTTGATGGAGTTATCGTTGCGATCTATGGTTCCGTATTGATAATTGCATTACTTATGACTCTGAGTATTTTAGTGATTATGGCATGGATGATTCTCTATAATATCTATCATATTCTTACACCATTTGTTTCTAAATCTCTTAGGAGATCAGAAACGCTACACGAACAACGATAGCGTCATTATAAATCATTCTCGCTAACATTCCGGAGGCTAAGATCATTACACGGACTAAAGTAATCTCCATACTAGTCACTCTTTTATTTTTTTCATTTATTAGCCCTGTTGGGAGTAAAGTTGCTAATATTTCTGCTGCAGATGTATACGCTTCAAAAATTGTAGCTGCTAAAACGCCTACCATTGATGGTTCTATAGATCAAATATGGGATGAAGCAACCAGTTTAGCTTTAAATACAGAATGGGGATCCAATGGATACCTTAAGTTCTTACATGATGGTACAAATATTTATACATTAGCAGTCTTTGATTCTGGTCTAACATGGGTTTCTATCATCTGGGCGGATGGTAGTTGTATGCCCGTTGACGTCGATCTATGGGAATTTGGTCATGGTGACTCCCAAGCTGATTATTATAGTGCTGGTAATAGCATGCCTGTTGCTGATACCACTGATGATATAAAAATTGCCACAACCACCCTAGGTTCTGAGAAAGTTGTTGAACTAAGAAGGGCACTGATAACAAATGATACTGCGGGACTTGATGCGAATTTTGTAGTTGATGAATCTTTGACGTTTTTAGTTGGTAGTTCAGGAGCTCATTTCGCCGACTATGGTGAGTATAATTTAGAAATTGTGGCTGGTACAGCTCCTACCGAAACTCCTAATGGATCGAATAACAATGGTTCAGATGACGATATTAAATTTACAGATTTTGTTTTGGCTGTAAGTTTATCTTTGACAATTGTGACTATTGGAATTCATATGGTCATTCGGGTCTTTATTCGTCCAATAAAGCATGAAAATCGTCTTATTTCTAGCGAATCACCTGCTTCCCCAGAAGGAGATGCTTCCATTGACAGCGAATAATATGCCTGTAGAAGTAGAAGCTAAGCGTTATGGTGCTGGGGATCGATTACATCATTGGGTACACGCATTATGCATGTCATTATTTATTTATACTGGAATGGAACTCTATTTAGGAGAAGAAGTATTATTAGAACGTTCCTTTATAAGTGATTTTCACCTTGCTCTAGGAATCTTCATAGCTAGCTGGGATTTTGTCTATTATTTGCTCTTTCTGCTTCTCTACAATCGTCACATCAAGCATATGATTCCAACACCCCGAGATATTTGGGAGCTTATACTTATTGTATTATGCACATTGGGTTTTCTTGACGATGAAGAATATTATCCCCATCATAATTTATATGATGAAAAGCGAGGAATTTATGTCAAAAAATTCCATCCAGGGCAAAAACTCCTTTATTCAGCTGATCTTCTGGTTATGCTGATCATAGGGAGTACCGGGTTAGAACTCGCAGGGAATGATGCAGGGATTTTAGGCTTTGTAACAGTAATTAATGGTCCTATTTTCTTTGCAATGGAACTTGTATTCGGAATGACTGGAACTGCAGCGATTCGTAGAGCACATTTCCTATTGTTCATCTATTTCACCTGCACTACGCTCCTTCATGCCTATATGGCAGTTATACCCCAAAATTACAGTGGGGTTCGAGGAATGATTCTCGGTACAGAGAAATTAAAAGCTTCTAGTCATTCTAAGGAGTCCGATAGATAAAATAACAAAAAAGATCAGATGTTTGTGGAAGAAAGATGAGTCCAATCTCATTTACAAGTCCCTTTCCTTTTTTTAGTATGTCTACTTCTTTTCGCAATTATGAATTAATTCGGAGAAGGCTAGTAAGGGAAGTATTCGAAGTAGAAAGCTCAAAAGACAAAATAATCAAAATTATTGTTGTCGAAGCAGAATGTCCAATTGACTGGGGTTTGAAAACAAAAAGGCTCACAATAACACGTATGATGTCTAAACAATACACCAAAATGATGGAGAAATTTATTAAAAAAATTAAACCTAACTTTTCTGTAGACAAGCTAGATTTTCAGAGCAAATATAGGTTAAAAACAGAAAAGTCGATAATTAAATCGAACCAACAAAGACAAGTTCCAAATAAAATTATTAAAACGCTTGAAAACGACAAAAATAACTCACAAATGTCGGTTAAAGGCTTAGGATGGTTACAGGATATTGACTTTATAATTAGGCATGAATTGCAGGCATCAAAGCAAAGTGAATATTTCATGAACTTATATTCTTGGTACTATTGTCATAAAGAAGAAAAGTATGAGTCAGAAAAGGAGCTTATAAATGGAATTTGGTTTATTATAGGATTATTAGATGAAGTAAAACCGATGGACATAGATAAGGTAAGATTGTATTTAATTACTAACCAAACGCACTTCAAAGAGATGAAAGATTATTTCAATAATTTGAACATTGAAAATGAAGAACAAATACTTACAAATTCTTTCTATAAAGACAAAATGGAACTCTCTGAACAAATAGAATTGAATAGATACTAAGAATTTATGGATGCTATTCTTCTTTCTTTACTTATTTTGCTAAATCGCTTAAATAGGTAGGAAAAGTATCAATAAAAGGCTTTAGTAAAAAGATGATGGGAAGTACACTTATCTTTTAGATATAGTTGCTTAGGAAAGAATTTAAGCTTGTTTAACGAAATATATAGGGAAGTGGGGTCAATTTTAGTCTTTTCTCTCTAATTTCTTAGAAAAAACCTTCCAGAATATCGGGTAGTTAGGATCATGTAAATTATAGCCTAAGGTTGAGAAAACGGCTTCAAATGACATGGGAAGCCCAATTCGAAATTTTTTATACCCTTCTTCAAGTTTTTGTGAAACCACTGCTCTTATCAGCTTTTCTATCGAGGTGAGTGTTCCCCACCCAAATCCTATTGTTGTACCAAGTAGTGTCGTCCCGTGGATTTCGGGACTCATATCTTGCACAGAAATTCCTGATCTTTGATCATTAGAAATGACTAAGTAAGAGATAGGATGTGTAGACGGCGTCTTATTATGAATTGATTGCCATGTATATGTCCTAAAATCACTGAATAGAAGATTATTAGGAGGAAAAGGCTGATTATGCTGAGAAAAGAATAAGGATATCGGATTCACTTGTAGAATGTTAAAGGGGATTTCTTCCAACCCTTTTGAGTTATTTAACATTTGTTTCATTTCTTCAGCCGATGTTCGGTAGACAATCCATTCCCCATTCTTCTTATATCCCCTTTTACTACCTAATTTTATCATAGCTTCATTTTGGGGAGCAGTGTTGAATCTTATCGCCTTGATTGCTCTGTTGGCACATAATGTTTCAAGATAATCAACCAATTTGGTTGCTAATCCCTGTCTTTGAAACTCGGGTATAATTCGAATCCCCTGTAACCAAGCTTCCTTTGAAGCATGAAGGAAGACATCAGCAACCCCTATAAGGTCATCATCATCAAAAATCCCATAGAAAAGGTTTTGCGGGTTATTAACCCAAAAGTCAAAGACTTTTTCAAAGTAGTTAAGAGTCATACGACTAGCGATTGAAAGAAGTCTCTTTTTGTCTTCTATCTTAATCGGTCGAATTGTTATCGCCAAAACAAACTCTCACTTATGATTTATGAGTACAAATCACGATTAGTGAATACAAAATTAAAGGATTTATGGCATGTACCTAGCCATTCTACTCTTGATATCTTGGCTTTATGATTCGATATAGGCAACAATTAGCTCCTTCTCTTCTACAGTGTTCCTTCGTTACATCTAGACCTATGAGTGTACTTATTACCTCTCTATCTATATTACAAATTAGCGGATTAGTTTTACTTATTCGATAATAAAGGCAATTATAATTTATCAATGCAAAAGATTCTTCAGTTTCTTCAAGGAATGTATATTTTCCACGTGTAGTGAAAATTTGGACGATTAGTTCGAGTTTATCTTTTAAAGAACTTTCATCAAAGTTCTTATCTAAATCTACATTAATTTCGGATTTTATTCCCGCAGTAATTGATTCTCCAACTTTTCCTAATAAATTAGATGCAATTTCGTTCCCATATTCTTTTTCAAGGATTTCCAGTAATATGAGGGAAAAGTCATCATATGCTTTGGGGAAAGTGTCCATTCCCTTCTCATGCAGGTGATAAACTATAGCAGGTCTACCTGTTCTTCCTCGTTTCTCTCTACGAAATACTAATCCTTCTTTTTCTAGGATAGTAAGGTGCTGTCGAACCGCATTTAAACTTAAGCCTAATTCGCCAGTGATTTTCTTCAAAGAAGTGCCTACAGCTTCATTTGAATGCGATTGTGTCAGAAGATATTGCAAGATCTTCTTACGAGTTGCGCTCAATCTTTGATCTCCTGGATTAAATTTGATGACCTTCTTTGATTAGTAGTTTAATTTTGTAAATAAAAAACTCATTTTTATGTCTTTTCTTTAACTTTATGCCACTTTTGGAATTACAAATTGTAACTAATCATACTCTGAAAGAGCTAGTTCTCAGTTTTACTCAAAACATTCCCGTTAATAGAGTTTTATGATATTTAGTAGAAAGAAAACTTCATCTATGGTGGTTAAAGGCTTGGGAGATTCTGACATCTCGCAAACTGCCTTAAATTTTAGCGTGTTTCCGACGCTTGTCTGTTAACCCCTCTTAAACAAATAGATTTATTTTAGAATTATTTTATGATATTCTTCTCAAGAGGTTTCATCTTGCCTATGTGTCCAGATTGTCGCGGTTATTATATAACCCCGCCCTGTCCTGTTTGTGAAAAGGAAGGTAAAGGATCAGACGCCCCCTCTGAAGTTTCAGAATCTATTGGATCCGATGTTTCAACCGTTATATCTTCTACAAAATCCGATAATAACCGGGACATAGCTATTCTTAGCCAACAGGTTAAAGATCAGGTGGTCCATATTACCTCTCAAGCTGAACTGATTTCTGAACTTGAAGATCAGATTTCTACATTGACTGCTGATCTTAGCGAAAGAGAAGAGAAAATAGGACTCCTTCAAGAAATGATCGCTCAGAATATGACTATGAATTCAGATTTAGAGGCAAAAATTGTAAGAGATAAACATAGAATTGAGGAATTAGAAGAAGAAAATGCCAGCACTCAAACTAGGCTATTTGAATTAGAGATTGAGAATAATATTCTATTAGTAGTTTTGAATTACTTAGATCAAGAAGATAGAATCAAAATTTCAAGTCTAAACGTAAGCCTAGATGCAGAAAAGGCTAAAAATAAGAAGTTAACGAAAGAAAGAGATCAATTAAAGAGTGAAGTAGAAATACTAAAGAGCAGAACTGACGTTTGAAAAGATACAATTGAGGAGTTAGTCCTCTATTCATTAGATTTAGGGAGTAATCTTGTGGGAGTAAATGAGGAATACTTCATTTGATCTCAATAACGATTTTTTTGATGTCTGGATCATCTAAGGTAAGCTCATTAACAATAGAAAGGTTTACAGAAGCTAAAATTCTGTCTACAAAGTCATTAATGGAGATCTCTTTGTCGTTAACGACTAATTTACTATTCATATTGATATCACCTGCAATTGATTTGAAATAAACAAATTTAAGATGTTCTCTTAATACAGTGTAATATATTATTACAATATAGATTAGAAATAAAAATCCCTTATTAAGTTCAAAACCAGAAGAATATAGGATTTCTACCTTCAAAGTATAAGATTAGCCTATAATTCAATATGGAATCCCTCTCAGGGCATAGGATGTGATAATATTACTGACTCTTGAAATATTTACAGAAAGGATTCTCAGCACATTATATAAAATTAAAATATCGGAAGCAGAGATTAGAGGTAGCGCAGCTGATGCTTCCGCTATTCTTGAATTAATCCGAAATGAGAATGTTATTGCTACTCGAAACTTGACTAGTCTTCAAGAGCATCCTATCCTACTCGCTCTCAGAGATGCCCTGAAAGAACATGAAATAGAGATAGCTGATGATCGTTTGTATAAAACAGTAAACGCTCTTACTCATCAGATAAGTACCTTTATTGAATCCAAACATGTGGCTCCAGAGACAATGGATTCCACAAAAGATGAATCAGTTATCCATAAGTATAGAGAAAAGATTATGGGAACTGTTCATAGTATAGAACTTTCTATTTCAACATCTGGAAGTTTTATAAGTTTATTTTTCCAAGATAACGAGCTGAACACTCAAAAAATAACGAGTGTGACCGTTGAAGGTCTAGAAGATACAATTCTCTCCACTATTGAAGGATACAATGTACCTCTGAGTGACTTTGCAAAAGAACAACTTGTAAAAGCTTTATGGTCAAAAGCAGAACAAGCCCTTCAAACAGCTCTGAAAGAAGCTTATTTAGATGAATCAGCAGTTGAAAAACGGCTTCGCCTCTTGGAAGAGCGTGTTAAGACACTAGAGCGTCGTATTCAGAGATTAGAGAATAAGTAATAGCGTTCGTAATTAAATACAAGATCGTGATATATGGGTGTGATTATGGGTGAAAATTCAGCGGATTATTTTAGTAACAATAATTTTAGGTTTAATGTTTTTTCTTTTCTTAATAAAAACTAGTCCAGCAATATCATCGGCTAATATCACTTTTTCTGGCGAAACTGATGTAAGCACGTTTGATTTTGATACTGATGGAATAATAGATCTGATTTGGATTGACTATGAATGTTCCTCTAATGTAGAAAGTTACATTGATGGAATAGCATACCCACTAGAACTTTTTTATAACCAAACCGATGAAATGGGGATGGCAACGATGGAAGCAACTGGTCTATCCTTGTTTCCTAGTAGTGGGACTTTCAATTACTCAAAATTTATTGGTGGAGGATATTTTCTCTCTCATTCCCTAAGAAATGGGTTTGATCACGTAAATTATACAAATCGCCTAGACCTCGTTCCAACTACGCTCAATGGCACATTAGGGGTAGAAGCTGAAGGTCCAACCTCTGAAAAATTAACTTACCCACTCTCCAGTCTGAGTTCAAATTTTTCAGAAAATGGCTTTGTACAACCATGTGAAAATGAAATGCTCAAGCATATCAACCAACGCCCTACAGGTGTTACTTACCAATGGAATCGTACAGTTTATGGGTCTGATCCATTTAAAGTAGGTCTAAATGGTGTGAATATCGGTCTTGGCCAAGTAGCCGGAGGAAATGGAACAATATCAGTTGATGTCGATAGTGTTCTAGGTCCGTTCTTGATGGGGAGAGGCCAAAATACCACAGGTGAATGGCTAACTACTTCCTCGACCCCAATTGGTATACCGTTTTCTGATATGATTCTTCCTGAAAATGTGGATCCCTTGCTAGTTGTTCGTTTGGGAGAAGCTAGAGGATTATACTGGAAAAGCTACGCTGTTAAAAATAATGGTACGATATTTACTGAAGAATTATACTATAATTCAGACATAACAATCTATAATTTGACGCTCGAAGCACCCTTTCCAAATAATGAGAATTATACCTTAGGGATTAAGCAATATTATGCATATCTGCTTCAAGAAGGATTGTTGTGGAAGTTCAGATATTTATGCACTTTGGATGATTATGTTCTATATCAGGATATCATTGATTTAGAGACACCTAGTGTAACACCTTTGATAAATGAATTTACTACAGTTGCCCCTATCGAAGAAACAATTGAAGAACCTCCTGTTCCTGAGTTTAGTCACAAATTAATCGTTCTTGTAGCTATAACAATATTCTTTTATGGGTTGTTAAGAAAAAACATTCATCTATTCCGAAGACAGTAGTGTGAGAGTGACTGTTAATGTGAAAATAGCTTGGAAGGCAGAATTAGACGAGTACGGATTCAAAGAATAATTTAATTTCCAAAATAACAAAATTTATAATATTCACAAAAGGTATGTTTCCTAAAGAATTATTTTGGGGGTTCGCATAAAACTTCAGTCTCTTTCATTTATTATCTGCTTCTAGATTTTTTGAATTCAGCACCCTTCTCTTTTGCAAACAAGGAAGTCGGAGTCTTCAGGTAACATTAAAATCTATTCCTACAAGATTTTAAGAACAATTACCATGATTAATTAGCATTGGAGGACATTTGGGCAGGTGTAGGATTTTAGCGTCACTTCCTAAGGGTTACGACCTTCAATATAATTCCCAAAAGAAGTAATGAAGGAGGAATTCTCTTGAAAAAGGAAATAGGTCTAATTTGCTTAGTAATAATAGTAGGATTGCTAATTACTCCTGCTGTAGGTCTCAATTCTTTACCAAAACAACAGAATTTAATAGGAAAGAATAAGCAGATGGCATTAACAGAGGGTGGTAGCACCTTATGGATCTATACCCCACCAACGGATTACATCCCCTCTGTTGCCGTAGGAGATTTTAACGGAGATGGCACGGATGATGCTCTCACATGTGATAGTGATAACAATGTCTATGCAATCAATGGACTCACAGGGACAACATTATGGGCCAATTCCGCCCCAACGAAACCAGTTATAGCTGTTGCTGTGGGCGATTTTAATGGGGATAACATAGACGATGCTCTCGCGTGTGATGATGATGGCAACGTCATTGCCATTGATGGAAGCACAGGGGCAGCATTGTGGACTTTCATCACCCCAACGGTAGGTGTTTGGTGTGTTGCCGTAGGAGATTTTGATGGGGATGGTGCGGATGACGCCCTCGCTGGATGTTGTGGTGGAGAAGACGAAGACCTTGTTTTTGCCATTGATGGAAGTACAGGGGCTAGTTTGTGGAATTACACTACCATAACGACTGCTGTTATTTCTGTAGCGGTAGGGGACTTCAATGGGGATGGCACAGATGATGCTCTCACTGGAGATGCTAATGGTCATGTTTTCGCCATTGATGGAAGTACAGGAACGAAATTGTGGAACTATACCACCCCAACACCTCATCCAGGAGGTAGGATTTGGTATGTAACTGTAGGGGACTTCAATGGGGACGGTACAGATGATGCTCTTGCTGGAAGTAAGAATACCAACGTTTACGCATTTGATGGACGCACAGGGGCTAGTTTGTGGAATTACACCTTACCAACGGATGATGTTTGGTCTCTTGCCGTGGGGGACTTCAATGGGGATGGTACGGATGATGCAATCGCTGGAAGTGAATATAACGCTAGCAACGTCTATGCCATCGATGGACGCACAGGGTCGACATTGTGGATCTACCCCACACCAACGATTCATATTCGATCCCTTGCTGTGGGGGACTTCAACGAGGATGGCACGGTCGATGTTCTCGCTGGAAGTGGTGATAGCAATGTCTATGCCATTGATGGAAGTACAGGGACGTCATTATGGATCTACACCCCACCAACAGGCTCTATCAGCTCTGTTGCCGTAGGAGATTTTAATGGAGATGGTACGGATGATGCAATCGCTGCGGGTACGGATACCAATGTCTATGCAATTGTAGGAGCTGCTCCATCTACCACCAAGCTCGACGTTAAGCTTTCTGTCTCTAAAACCTATGTGAATGTAACCAATGATTGGACAACAGCACGAGCAGTTGTAACTAATGTGGGTGCTTTTACCGCTTACAGTGTAAATGTAATTTTTCACGGTCCTGATGGCACCGATAAAATAGATTTCTATAAGGAAATTGAACCCAGCCGTTCTAAGACTGCAACATGGAATTTAACCTCAGGTAATGGGTTACCTACAGTCCATATTCCTTTTGCTACAGAGATTTCATATACGATTTCTGCTGAAGTAATCGCTAGTAATTGTCCCACAGAGTTAGTTGAGGTGTCTATTATTGTTGATCCCCCAATGGAAAATCTTTACTCTCAGGATAATGATTCTAGCTCTCTTACCAGCCCTTTCAAAGAGATATTACTTCTTGGTCTTATTTCTATTCCCATCCTGATTTTAGGATTAGCTGCGATGATTCAAAAGAAGCGTCATTAGGGGATCATCATGTTATTTCCTAAGATGCAGTGGTGGCTTCTCACTGGCTTCTTTCTATTGTTAATCATCCCCTTCCAATCATCTGAAGCAATTCCACTAAGTACTTGGCGAGCACAACCCACTCCAGTAACCAGTGACTTCTATTCTATCACAAGCAAAGGCTCTCAGTATTGGATAGTTGGTTCAGAGGGGACTTTACTCACCTCAACAGATGCTGGTTTGTCGTGGATAGGCATTAACACTCATTTCACAGGGACATGGTACTCTATTAGTTTTGTTAACACCTCTCATGGATTTTTAATAGGTTCTACTGGTGCTATTATGCGTTCCATAAATGGAGGAACTTCATGGTCATTCACCAATACGGGAATGCTCTCTAATTGCAACGCTCAAACTTGGGTGAACTCTTCTCATGGATGGGTAGCTGGAAATAATGGTATGCTTCTATACACACAAGATTGTGGCAGGTCCTGGACTCCTTGCCCCTTGAAATGGGCCAACGATTTATACGACATTACTTTCATGAATAGCTCCTATGGTTGGTTTGTAGGTACAGATGGGTTAGTAGCATATACGACAAATGGGGGTGAGTTATGGGCCGCTATCTCCATTCCAATAGTTGTAGATTGGCTTGCTTTGAACATCGTGGATGAGAACACTGTTTGGGTAGCAGGAACCGGAGGTAATCTTCTTCTTACTACTGATGCTGGATCAACATGGACCCAAACTCCAGTTGGAACAACAGGGGCTTTAACTACAATTATTTCCTTCTCTGACTCCAATAGCTTAGTTGCGGGAGAGAAGGGCTGGTGTGCTGTCACTAACAATAAAGGTTCGACCTGGACCAGGCAGGAAATCAGCTCAACCTCTACGTTGCTAGGAGGTTACTTTGTAACTCCTTCTGATGGGTGGTTAGTAGGTGAAAACGGTTTGATTCTCTGCACACAGCCCTATATTTCGGAGCTTCCCGTCTATGGAATGATAATTTCCTTGTTTCCTGTGATGAGCTTGATTGGCATCATTCTTGCGAAACGTTCTCAGTAGCAAAGGTCTCTTTCTTGATGTGTCTCGTAAGGGTGGAACTCGTAAACAGCGAATCCCTTCTTCAACTTTCTCAAGTTAAGGACTAGTAAACTATGTAGATTTATACACATTTGCCAGGATTTGTTGGTACTGGGATATCGAAAAAAAACTAAATCCTAATGAGAAATGAGTAAAATAATTCGATTTTCAACCCGAAATGCAAAAATTAGTCGATTGTATTTGATTTCTTTATTGGTAAAGGAACTCCACTCCCAAATGACCCGAACTCTTTTGAAGGGAGCCCAGTTTATCTCCATTTTGCAACTAAAGATGAATTCATAGAAGAGTTTAACTTTCTAGAAATAATAAAACTCACCGAGTATTTTCAGAAGAATTTCGCTAATGATACTGAATTTCACACCTGTTGGATTCTAATAGGAAAAAAAGTCCATTAAATAAGCCATTTTAATATTGGGTGAATGTCCAGCCAAAGATAGCAATTTTTTCTATTCCTCGAATGTACTGCCAATTAAACCAGTTCGTTTGTAATCCTCAAGCTGTCCTAGGTCATGAGAGGTTACTAAGTTTATATTATTGTTTGGATTTTGATAAATATTATCATAAAGCCATTTTATCTGATGTCCAAGTTGTTTACCGTTTTCATACCTGAGTAACATCCCAACCCTTGAATGATTGGTTAGTTTTTCAATATTAATCATATTCCAACCAATATCACCGATAAATAAGAACTCCTTTCCATTTTGTAGTTTCACAAAAATCATTTGGGATCCAACACTGTGACCAGGGGTCTTTATTAGCACGATACCAGGTGCTAAGGCGTGGTAATGCTCATATTCCAAGGGAGTAAATTCATCAAATACACCAGACGGAAATCCTGCATCTTTTATAGTATGTCCGTTAATTTGCTCTGTAGTAAGTACTGTTTTTTTCATGAGTCTTTTTAAATAAGGTGATTGAGCAATACCACCAACATGATCCCAGTGTTCATGAGTTACAACAATAAAATCGGCTTTACACAATGCCTTCTGCATGATGTCAAAATTTTCTTCTTGAAACCCAGTCCCTTTGATCCCCAAAAACTCGAATTGGCAGAATTTATCATACAACGTCTTATTGAACGGACACTCGATGATTCCAGTTTTATCATCATATACGACCTGAAAAGAGGTAAAAGCAATCGAAAAATTATGAGATGCGCCACCAGCAACAACAAGCCAATCAGGAATTTCACCTTTTGCTACTATTAGACCATTCAACCTAACCGGTAGCTTACTTTTTTCTACACCCGCTAGCGTCCTTATTTTTTCCAAATCCAATTTGAGCTTACTTTTTTGTGGTGTATAATTTCTCTCAAATAGATAGTATTCCCCAAGCCAGATTATTCCTAAAGATAAAAGAATTACAAGTGCAATTGCTGTATCCAGATATTCAAATGTCCCACCTATAATGAAAAGGGGAATGCTAACTGTTGTTGCGCCCTTGATGATCTTTCTTAACTGCATTATTTCTCACTTCTTAGAATTAGTAAATACGACCGATTTCGGATGCTCTTTGCTAGATATAGGACTTCGTCCCTCTGATGCTTTTTTCAGAAGTTTATTCCATTTCTCCCAATTTGCGTTAATCCTAATAGCTTCATTGGGACACGCTATAATACATGAAACACAGTGTATACAATTGGGATTTCCTTTAGGAACTATTGGTCCTTTTTCGGCTATTTCAATCCGTTGTACAGGACAAACTTTCGCACACTTCCCACATTTTTTGCATTTATCATGATCAATGGTTATTTTTGGATAGATATGGTTTTGCCATAGTTTTTCTCTGAAAATGATCTTTGCTTTCATTCTATCCTTAAATTTCTGATATTTCAGTTTTGATGTAATATCCTCACATTCTCCAACAGATTTATTCTCAAACGTGATAATTTGACTAACTAACTCCTCAATTAATGGAATTGCTTCCTCTCCAGGCCTTCCTTCATTTATTTTCGTAGTTACTTGTTTTAGTCGTGTCAAGCAATGCATTGCATTAATTTTTAGACCTGCAACAACAATTCTACCTGTTTTTTTCAAGAGCTTTGCTGCTTCTTGAAGGGCAACTCCTGAATTTATTCCACCATAGGTGACAAAGGGCACAGCTAACTGTCCCCATCCATTTTTTGCTGGAGGGAGTGCTTTAATTATGTTATGAACATTATAATGCAGATGATGGGCGTATACAGGGGAACCAATGCAAAGTAAATCATGTTCTTTTACAGTTTCTCTAAAATATTGTTTATAACCTTGTTTTTTGAATAATCTTTTATCTCTAGTGACATCAATTAACTGAACGTCAATATTTCTTTCTAGTAATCTTTTTTCTATCATACTACTTACTTTATAGGTGTTTCCTGTCGGGCTGAAGACAATCATTGCTACTTTCATTACTTAGATCTCCTTAAAGTATTTTTTGAGAATATTAATTCAATATCGAACAAGCGTTCGCTTTTATAAATGTTTGCAAAAATCCTATAAACTGTGATCTCTGGTTAGAATTATGAAAAAAGGACGAGACTATTATTTTTAATATATAAAACTAAAATTTGTTCCAAAAATGATTTTTAAGACTCAATTAGAAACATTTTTCAAATAATATTCTCCAATATTGAACAGGCGCTCGTTTATGCAAATTCAGAAAAAAGAGATAAGAGATAGAATTATTCAAGCTGCTCTTGCTGATTTTTCCGAAAGGGGATATTTGAATGCTTCAATGAGAAACATAGCCAAAATTGCAGACCTCAGTGTTAGTAATATTTATACCTATTTTGAAAGTAAGGAAAAATTATTTTATACTATCACAGATACTATCAATAAAATACTAAAAGAATTATTCCAGCAGCTCATCTCTGTTGAAAATACATACGGAAGCGAGGAATTTTTTAACCAGTTTTCTACTTTAATCGCGAAACCACTCGGCGATTTAATAAAAAAGCATCGGACTAGTCTTATACTGATTATGGATCAAAGCCAAGGAACGAAGTATGAAAAATTTAAACACAATTTTGTCAAAACACTAGAAGAACATATTTGGGAACAGATGCAATCAACAAGAAGATTGGAGGAGAGAGAAGTAATCGATCCCTTTTTTGTACATATTTTAGCTACAAACTTACTTGAAGGATTACTTGAAATTTCTAGACACTATAAAAATGATGAATGGGTTGACAACAATATCAACTCATTGATGAAATATCATACACGGGGTATTTCACAATTTTTGTAATGATTACGACCATCTTAGATTGAATTACTCATAGACCTCCAATTCAGAATGCTTCTTTGCTTCTTCGATTATTGGTCCTCTTACTATAAAACCTAAGGCTAAATAACTCCCTCTTACTGAAAGTAAACGCTCTCCAACATTGATGCCATATTTTTTTAGAGTATCTACTGGGATATTAATACTTCCATCATATTTCAGTTTCACCAAGCAGAATATTTTTTCATCCATCTCTATTTCTTTTCCTTCTGATAGTTGATTGTCAGCTAGGGATATTATTTCATCTAGTAAAGATCTCAATGGTGATTTTCTTAATCGTTCCTCTGTTAAGATACCAAATCCCCCAGAGCGTTTGCTACCTGGTATGAGGATTACCATTGTATCTAACTTCAAGTTATACTCTTTTATTCCCTCAAATGGAAGCATTATGTTCCCATCCTCTCTTACTTTAGACCAAGCATAAGCATATTTCCCGCCTTTGACAAGTTGTGGCATGGGCTTATTCCTCAGATTCAAGGTTACAATATGAAATAAATGCCCTATTTTTATTTACATTTTTAAGAGAGTTACATAATGCAACAGGTTGTTAATACCTAAATCTAAAAGGAATAACAAAAATGAATCATGAAAAGAACCATCTAAAGCCGTCCAATGATTATGAAACTTACGATAGACGGAAAGAATACTCAATTGCATGGATTTGGAGTATCTTACTCGTTTTAGAAGGTATTTTAAGTTTTATATTACAAAATCCTGATAGATTTGAAATTCTATTTTGGATTGGTTGGGTAGTATGGGGTTTAGGAGCTCTTTTGATTGCTATGCCCTTTATAGTTTTTCCAAGAAAAGGAGGTGTTCCTGAGGGAAAAAGCATGATTCATACCACAATTATAGTGGATACAGGAATCTACAGCATTGTTCGGCATCCTCAATATCTGGGTGGAGCAATAATCATGTTTTCACTAATTTTGTTTTCCCAACATTGGTTGGTTGCAGTTATCGGCATTCCAGCGATGGTATTAGTTTATATTACCACAATACAAGAGGACAAGTTTCTCATCAATAAGTTTGGTGCTGCTTATGAAGAATACATGAAAAGTGTGCCGAGATGGAATATAATCGCGGGAGTAATTCGAAAAGTATTGCGAAAAAACAACGTAGAATAGGATTTTTTTCCTTCAGCCTTCAATATGTTGAAACACAAAGTTCATTTTTTTTCTCGAAAAAGGTTCTAAATGTTATTTCCTCAATTTGTTTTGACAAAATATGAATTCTGCCCGAAAAAACCCCGAGTGAGATTAATAAAATTGCATCTGTTATATAAATAACACTAAATTCTCGAAACATTTCAGGAAATACAAGTTTTCTTGCTAGTATCAAAGTAAGTATAAGCAAGAATCCGAAGAATCCCATTCTCCGCATAATTTTCTGTCCTGTTTCATCCCAATAAATTTTTTGAGTTTTTTTGAAAGATAGACTGATGAAATAACCCAATAAAAAGAATAGAACATAATAGAAAGGTAGATTGTTAGTAAATGAATCATATAACGTAATTCCAAACATAATAACAATCATTGATATAAAAATAAACCGAGGAATTTGAACTCTCTTACCAACGTAGTTCTTATAGAATTCCCTTCTTGATTTCATTTTTCAAACCGCATTCTTTTTAGTAAATAGATTTAACCTTTTTCTAGTCTCTAAATGGGTAAATCCCTTAACTTCCAGTGTCTCAACTAGTTTTTCCTTAGATATTCGTGATCCTTGGATGGAAATTACCCCACCAGTACGTAAAACCCGGTATAATTCATCAAGAAGGGCATGAAACAGCTTCTTGTTACCAATTAACCTTGGAAGTCCAAAGAGATAAGTTAGATCTATACTTTCATCAGAAAGTCCAGTATCTGTAGCAGATGCAAGAATTGTCCTTACATTAGTAATCTTTTCTTTCTTGATCTTATTTTTTACTCTTTCTATTGCTAGCGGATGAACATCAATTGCATAGACAATACCTAATTCAGTAACTATCTTTGCTGCAGGAATTGTGAAAAACCCAGGACCTGGTCCTACTTCTAATACTTTCTGTCCTGGTTTTAGTCCTGCCTCTTTTAGAATCTCATAGGGATCCACTAGTTTTCGACGGAGTGGATTGTCATGAATTATTGACATTATTTTAAAAGCCCAATTGGGTCCAGATTTTTCACTCATTGTTAACACCTATTCAAAAGTCCTCATGATGATTGTTTTTAGATTTGTATCTGAATCGATCAATAATTGCAGGAAAGAGCGCTATAACAAAAATAAACCCAAAAATTCCTCCAAGAGCATATAATAGAGATGGTATATCACCAATAGGTGGACCTAGTATTTGGATTTGAGTAGAAAATGCACTTTCAGGTATAATCTTATCTTCAAACGCTAGGCAAGCTGTTAATAAATATTCACCAAACTTTTCGGTAAAGGAAACATGATCGGTGATAGTTGAAGTTGCAGGAATTATTCCTAAAGTTTTGTTGAAGGTGGTTGTAGTTGGATCCTTACTTCGTGAATCAATAATTTCAGTAAGTGCAACAACTAGTTGAAGGTCTGGAAGAGGTGTTGTATCCTTGTTTTCAATCACTACCGATATATCTATCATTTTTCCTTCCTCCAACTCATTTTCTGGTAGAATGATGTTTTGAACTCTAATAACAGGGAGAGTAATGTTCCCTTTGGAAGAATAATTACCATTTTCTTGTGAACAAGAAAAAACCGATGCTTTTCCACCATTTAAGGGAGCTACTAATAAAACAGCTAGAACGATAACATTAACTAGTAAAAACGATCGTAATTTTTCAATTATTTTCTTTTTTTTCATATATTACACCTCTTTACGCAATGTAAGGATCCATGATCCTAAGAAGGATCCTATCATATACACTAGACAAACCCTAATACCTTCATAAAAATCAATGTCATTAGAAGAACGCAGGTGGCGTGGTCCAAATGTATCGGAAGGAAACCGAAATATTTTAGTTATAATTCCCGAATAATTTGTCAGAATCCACGAACTGTCAGCTTCAATCATAGTTAAAAGTGAGTTTAGTGTAGGGAGTAATAAAAAGAAAAGAAAGAATGTCAAGGCCATACTTACTGCGGGGTTTCTCACTAATGCACTCAAAAGGAAAGCAATGGATAATAATGCAGCCATGTATAAAAAGGAGAATAAAAGTGATTTCAGCATATCATTCGGTATTGCATCAAAACCATATATCCCAGCTGTCTCTACTGCAGTAACACTATAGTAAATGAAAATAACAACCCACGAGGTTAATAAGTGAACAATGTACTTACCAAACATAATTACAGAACGCCGCTGGGGTAATGGATAAATAAGAAGAGTTGTTTTTCTGTGATGTTCTCCATTGACCGCATCGGATCCAAAAAAGATTGCATTTAATATCAATACATAATTCATAAGTCCCATACTAGTTGCTAAAAATTCATTTGCATCCGAAGGAAATTCATTTCCCGTGAGAACAGGTACGAAATAGAATAAAGAGGAAAGTAGCACAGAAATGCTAACAGCAACTAAACTTCGCCTTGCCTTCCAATTTTTTAGAAATTCAAACTTTATATTTTGCCATATATCGTAATAATCTTCTTTCCAGTCAATCACCAATGTCATCTTTACGAATCCTCCTTTCCGAATAATTGTAAGTACAACTCCTCTAGTGTCATTACTCGAGGGGTGAAAGAATATACAGGGAAATTGTTCGTGATCAACAGCTGCAAAATTTGATGAGTAGTCTCAACATTGCCTAAATATTCAATAAAAACATGATGATTGTGAATAATGTTCATGATCCCTTCAAAAGAGCTCAATAATTCCTTTTCTTTGATAGTTAAGGATCTAATAAATTTAATTTCAATTATATTAGTACTTAATCGATCTTTTACATCCCTCATTTGCATATCTTCAACGATTTGACCTTTTTTGAGAAAAATGACCCGATCACTAATTTCAGTGATCTCTGGGAGATTGTGAGAGCTCATAAATACTGTTTTACCATCACTATTAAGCGTCTTAATCAAGTCGCGAATCTCTCGAACCCCTTTAGGATCTAACCCATTCGTAGGTTCATCTAGGATGATGAGATCTGGGTCATGGACTAAGACTTGAGCTATTCCTAAGCGTCTACGCATACCAGTACTAAAAGTACCAACAGCTCTGTTTTTTACATCTGATAAACGCACTATTTCTAGTATTTCCTTGATTTTTAAGTCTATAGATTGCTGGTCCATTCTATAGAGTCTACAAATGTGCTTTAATGTTTGTATAGGAGTAAGATAGTCATAAAATCCTGGAAGTTCCACAAGTGCACCGATTCTCCGTAAAATTCTTCGTTCCTGTCCCTGCATCTGTTCTCCAAATATGTACACATCACCACATGAGGGACGGAGCAGATTTAACAATATTTGGATGGTTGTAGTCTTTCCTGCACCATTTGGTCCTAAATATCCAACTGACTCCCCTGCTCCAACTTTTAAATCTAGTGAATTTAGAGCCTGAACTTCACCAGGAAATAACTTGCTTAAATTCCTAGTTTCTATCGCAGTTTCGGTCATTTTTCACACTTATTTTATTGGACTTAATGTCTAATACTTAACAAAAATCACTAGATTATAAATATTTCTATTATAAGTATAATAATATATAAATAGTATAATTATCTATGTTAAGTAAAATACTACATAGTATATAATTCACTTAAAAGAAGTGAGAAAATGGTAATATCCAACAATAAAGAGCTTAAAACGGAGAATAATTCAGGATTGAGTAGACGAAAACGTAAATTACTAAAAACAAGGCAAAATATTCTTAATGCAGCAACAGATCTTTTTAGTAAGCATCCATATGATGATGTAAAGATGGAACATATCTCAGAGTTAGCAGATCTAAGTAGGGCAACATTATATAATCATTTTAATAGTAAAGAAGCAATTTATTTTGAGATTGGCATCCAAAATTTTAGATCTTTGCATGAGAAGCATAAGGAGACAATTGACTCTGAAACCTTGGGTTTTGATAAAGTCATAAGATTAAGTGAGGTTACATTAAGAAATTTATTTGAACAACCACTGCTTCATGAAATCACTCGTCATTACCTATTCATGAATGATCAAGCAGAGATACCTGCACACGTAACCTTGAAAAAATTGAAGGAGGGAAAGAAAATAGAAGATCCTACTGAAATCCTATTAGCAAGATATTTAGAAGAACTTAGAAACTACGAGAAAGTTTGGGTAAATGCAATAGAAAGAGGATTTGAGGATGGTTCAATCCAACATGAGTTGAATGCAGATCAGTTAAGCCATTTTATTTTCATGATAATTTCAGGTATTTTCGATCGAGTTAACTTAGAAAAAATAATGTTAAAAAAGTCAGATTTATCGGCAGAACGCATTATATCACTAACCGTTGATTTAATCCGAAGAGATCTGGAAGCAGTTTGAGTGTTCCTGAATAATTTTATATTTTGAGAGAATTTGATAATGACAATTACCATATTGGAGGAGTTAAACAAAGATCATCTTAGGAAAAACCTCATAAAATACACGAAAAAAGCATATCAGATGCTACCTAAAATGGATAAACCAAATATCTTGGACATCGGCTGCGGTTCGGGAATTCCAACCATAGAACTCGCAAGCTTGAGTAAAGGCCACATTATTGGTTTAGATATAGATCAATTTTCTTTAGATAAACTCAATAAAAAAATTAAAGAAGCTCAACTTTCAGATAGAGTGAAGACGGTTAAATGCTCTATGTTTGAATTAAACTTTCCTGATGAAAGCTTTGATATTATTTGGGCTGAGGGTGCTATAGGTCGAGTTGGCTTTAAAACTGGATTAGTGGAATGGGGGCGGTTTTTAAAGCGCAATGGTTTCTTAGTTATCCACGATGATACCGATAATCTTACTAAAAAGCTAAAATTGATACCTGCTTGTGGTTATAATTTGATTGGCCATTTCAGATTGCCTAAAGATGCATGGTGGGTTGATTATTACGAACCTCTAGAAAAACGAGTTAACGAGCTTCGTAGGAAATATAGCGATAATTCGAATTTTCTTAAAGAATTAGACAAAACACAGAATGAAATTGATTCCTATAAAAAAACCCCTGAATCTAGTTCAGTATTTTTCATTATGCAAAAAAGTAGTTTATGAAAGAAGGTCATTCGATTCTTTCGATTTTAAAGTATACGGGTCTAAACCAGTCCGAACAACCCGTTATAGTAGTTCCAAGTTGCTTAAATCCAAAAATATCAGCTCCTTGTGCGATAGTTAAAATATCTTGTCGTATATCTGCCCAAGCCCAAGCACAACACGCGTAAAAATCTTCAGGAACAGATGAGGGGTCGATTATAAATTCTTGGTCGTCCTTAAAACACTCACAGGGACCAGTAGGTCTATATTTTTCCTCTAGGTATCCATCAACCAAATCTTGGTTATAAGTTCTCTTTAATACGGTAATTTTACATTTAGGCATCTCAAAAGACATCTCTAAGTCACCTTAAGGTAATTTTTCCTAAGATATATTAAGAAACTAAAGATACTTCTTCTTTTGTATAGCTGTGGTTTAATTTTGTAATAAATTTATCTAAATATTCTCTTATTTTAAACCAAAATCATTAATTATAGTTACAATATAAAACTAATAACTTCGTTAGAATACAAATCATACATTTGATCATTTGAGGAATTATAGTTATGACTGGAAAACCATTAACTGAGACGTCTGATCCTCGTACCCGAGTAGCAGAAAGATTGAATCTTGTCAAACATAAAATTGCTATACTTTCTGGAAAAGGAGGAGTTGGTAAATCAACTATAGCAGCTAATATTGCACTAGCGTTGGCAGACAAGTTTAAAAATAGAGTGGGTCTTATTGATGCGGATATTCATGGCCCTGATATCCCTAAGATACTTGGAATAGAAGAAAAACAACCTGCGGCTAGTCCTGATGGAGTATTTCCTGTTAACGGGCCTAAAAACGTGAAAGTTGTCTCTATGGCATTTTTTCTTAAAACAAAAGATACTCCTGTTATTTGGCGCGGACCTATGAAAATGAAAGTGCTTGAACAATTTCTTACCGATTTTTTATGGGGAGAATTAGAATGGCTTGTTGTAGATTTACCACCGGGAACAGGAGATGAACCTTTATCGATCATGCAACTTATCCCCGATATAACAGGTGCAATTATTGTCACTACTCCTCAGGAAGTTTCTACTCTTGATACTGGGAAAGCGGTTTCTATGATGCGTCAAATGGACGTTCCAGTTTTAGGCGTGATTGAGAATATGAGTGGGTTTGTATGCCCTAACTGTGGCGTTAATTTTCCAATATTTGGTGAGGGAGGTGGTCAGCAACTTGCGGAACATTTTAAAGTCCCTCTCTTAGCTCAAATTCCATTTGATCCGAATATTCGAATTAAGGAAGATGCTGGCATTTCCGAAGCATTTGAACCTTTTTATAAGATTGTTGAAGCTCTGGTAACTAAATAAATGGAGAAAATTAACAATGAAAATTGCAATTCCATCATCTATGCCTGGTGGCTTAGATGCAACTCTTAATCCTCATTTTGGCAAAACACAGGTCTTTACTATTGTAGAAACGAGCAAAAATGAAATTAAAGATGTAAACCTTGTGCATCAAGAAGGTCCTCATAGCTGTGCAGGAGTAGTAGAACTTCTTAAAAGCGCAGGAACAGATGTTGCCATAGTTGGCGGCATAGGGGGAAGACCTTTAGCAGTCATGCTTCAATTGGGGATAAAAGTTTATACAGGCGCTACTGGCACTATTAAAGAAGCGATTAATGCCTTTCTAGATGAAAAACTACAGGAGATCAGTCAATCGACCTGTCAATGAAGTTCTAGGTTTTGTGACTGAATGCTCTTTAACAATTCTTTTATCTGGTATTGAGCAGCCAAATCGTCAGAATCATGATGGCCATACCCAAAATAAATCCTAATGCGGTCATATGATGTTCTTCGTAAACTTCAGCAGCAGGTAGTAATTCATCTATTGAGATATAAATCATAACTCCTGCAACTAATGCCAAAGATAAGGGAAGGAAAGTAGAGTCTAAGAAAGGAAGTAAGAAAAGTGCTGCAGCCAATGCTCCAAATGGTTCCGCCAATCCCGAAATGAAACTGATCCGAAACGCATATCTTGAGTCCTCTGTAGCACAATAAATCGGTATTGCAACAGAAATCCCTTCAGGAATATTATGTACAGTAATTGCTATCGCTAAGATCACACCAAGAGTTACACTCTCCAAAGCTCCTGCTACAGTGACCATGCCCTCAGGAATATTATGTAAAAAGATTCCAAGAGCAATCATTTTTCCTGCATATAACAACTGTTGATTATTCATGGTTACAGAGGAATCCAGCCCACAGCTTTCTAAGTACCCTTCTGCCTCATAACTATGCGGAATAAAAATATCAAGCAAATACATTAGAGTGATGGCAATCAACATCATTGAACTTGCTTCTATAAAACCTACCTCCTCAATAGCTGTAGGAAGTATTTCCATGAATGAGACAGTTATCATGACGCCTGCGGAAAGACCTAAAGCCATATTTAAGACTCGTGGAGTTGGTTTTTGATAAAATAGGACTATAACTCCTCCAATTGTGGTTGATAAACCTGCAAATGTAGCAAGAAGCACCCCTAGTAGAATTTTTCAGGAATCACAGGGATCACCTTAAAACAAACAGCGATTAATATCCGTGTAATGCCTTGCTGATCGCTCAAAGACCAAATTTCTTCCAATATTAGAATTTTCTAGAATGATTGTGCATTTTTTCAATGAATGTCTTTCTAGTTTACTTTGTACTTGTTCTGAATGTTGGAACACAGTTCTTCACCTTATGTAAATCTTTATAAATGCTGTTTGAATCTTAAAATGATTTTATAAGGATATTCACTTTTGTGAACATTAGTAACTGAGCAAATCAGGATTATAAAAATTTTTTTCACATCTGTGAAAACAGAAATTAAATACTTGTCTTTTAGAAATGAAGATCAGAAAACTAAAAAAACGCATTCAAAGATTAGAAAATGATCTAAATAAAGAAATAGAGAATCAAAGACTCTTTATTCAGATGAAAAAAGAAAAATTAGATTCTTCTGACATAAATTGCGTTTCCTACATCCTCTTCAAAGGCAATCATAGTCTCATCAACCATAATAACTATTGAAGGGAACTTTCGATGTAGTACTATTTGTACTCCAGGAATGATCCCAAATGACGAGAGTTTGTGCAATATTTCATGTTTTCTTGTAGTAATATAAGAAACAATTCCTTTTTCTCCTGGTTCAAGTTGAGTAAGTCTTCGAACAACACTACCTGCCACTTCTTGTTTTCTTAGACAACATGGGCCAGGGAAAATTACCTTTCCGTGCGGACAGACCTTAGGGTGTCCTAAGAGCGTACATATGCTTTCTTCGATCGGTCCAGGTCGGATCATATGTTCAAAACGACAACTAAGGCTTTCATGCACATCATTATCCTCTCTTAATTGAATAACGTCATAAAAAAGTCTTTCACTGATTCGGTGGCGTCTGATTACACATTTTGCTTCTTTTATCCCTTCTTTAAGAAGATTTAGTTGATTTTCTTCCCTTTTTACTAGCTTTTTCGTCACAAGTTCAGTGATTAGCTTTTCCAAGTCCATTTCCTTCCCATTATGAGTTATTAACTTTATTTCCGATAAGAGAACATATTCCCTTTGCTTCTCTATTATTTGCTCCCCAAGAAATTCTAAGATTTCTTCTTCATCATGACTGAGTTCCATTTTGATGAACCTCCTTTTTCTTTTCCTTCTTCCTGCGATGTTGTTCTAGCTTCGCTCTGAACCAGCCTGATAAACCTTTACTTGGATCAGGAAATTCATAACCACAATTAGGGCAACGAATCATATTACAGGAGCCAGCCATAGGACAGCTAGCACAAACTTCACCTTCTTCGGTGGAGAATTCCCAAGAGCAAAGGCTGCACTGAATTATCATAAATGAAGCCCCCATTGTGATAATAATGGCATTATAAGATTTAATAAATGATTTAGAACTGTCCCTACGAGGAAAGCGAAGGGGATGATGAATCCTGTGATTGCTGCTGCTGTTTTCATTCCCCGTTCTTTAATAATTACTAAGAAATTTGCGATACATGGCACGAAAAGCGTAAGCACCACTGTTCCAACAACCATCTGCTGAGCAGTTACTGCTTGATCACGTAGAAATACTACTCCATAATCACGTCTTAGAAATCCTAGAATGAATGAAATAGACGCGTCTTTAGGCAATCCAAGCCCATGAACCACTATTATTTCCATAAAGTTACCAAGAAGCTCTAAAATGTTCGTACCTTCGTGATTTTCAACACTTGTTTGAATAGCAATCTCAGGACTAATTTGAATGAGAGATGCTAACGAAACCATCAATGTTCCAATCATGAAAAGAGGGATCGCTTCTTTTAGAAACCACTCAACCCGTGAGATTGTTTTGAGTATCACATTCTCGATTTTAGGAATTCTCATCGGAGGAATCTCTAAGATAAAAGAACTTTTTTCTCCAGGAAGTAGTTTCGCCGTCATCCAAGCAACTAAGATTACCTGACTTGTTACAGTAGTTAAGAAAATGAACAGTCCTAAAGGAGAAACTGCTGTTAAAATACCTAGAATAACTCCTAATTGAGCCGAACAGGGAATCCCTAAGGCCAAAATGAAAGTTACAATTGTTCTATCTCGTTTAGTTTCAAGAACACGAGTTGTAATTGTTGCCATGGTGGCACAACCTGTACCGAGAATAATAGGCAGAACTGCTTTCCCATTCAGACCTATATGTTTAAATGACCGATCAGCCATCATTGCTAAACGAGGAAGATAACCTGAGTCTTCTAAGATTGCGAATAAGAGAAAAAATGTTGTAATTATTGGAAGAACAATGGCAAAAGCATAGGGGATCCCTACACTGAAAATACCATATTCGCCTACTAAAATTTCTTGGATAATAGCATTAGGGATGAGAGATTCAACTACATCAGTCATCCATGGAACGATAATCTCACCAAAAAGATAGCTCTCCAAAAGTTCAACAAGATAAATTGCGCCAAAGACCCCAACAAAAATGAAGATGACAACTAATGTTCCAAGAAAAATGGGAATTCCAGTTAAAGGTCTCATAGTTGCATCGGAGATAATTTCTGATATTCTATGCTCTTTTACAGGTTTTTGAGAAAAACATCCTTTAACCAGATCACGAATCAATAAATTGTTTCGCCGAGTGATTATTTGATCAATAGATTGTCCAATTGATTGTTGAATGGATATTACGATTTCATCAATTTTTTCTATTACTTGAGGGTCGAGATTTTCTTCAATCCATTGATGAGTTTCTATGTCTCCTCGAAGTAAGAAAAGAGCACCCGCTCGCGATGAAAAAGGAGTATTATCTTCAATAAGTTTTTCGATTCTAATAAGCGCAGTTTCGATTTCATCAGGATAAACAATTCTGATTGCACCGCTACGTATTCCTCCACGCCCGACATGGCTTCGTAGTTCTGAAATACCTTTGTTTACAGTTGCAATCGTTGAAATAATGGGAATTCCTAATTTATTTTCCAATTTTCTAATATCAATTCGTATTCCCCTTGAATGCGCTTCGTCCGCCATATTAAGAACCAAAATCAAAGGAAAACCCATTTGAATAAGTTGTAGAGTCAGATGAAGGGAACGTCTTAGATTTTTTGAGTCCGCTACTTGAACTACTGCATGAATATTAGAAGTATTGAGAATTCGTCGAGTGATAGCTTCATCTTCGGATAAAGGAACTAGACTTCCAATGCCTGGTGAATCTATAACCCTGAAACGTTGGGTTCCAATTCGGAGCGATCCTATTGAGACTTCAACAGTTGTCCCTGGATAATTACTCACCTCTGCATAATGCCCCGTTAATCGCCCAAAGACCACACTTTTTCCAACATTTGGATTCCCGACAAGAATCACATTTTTTTTCGAGGAATCTTTTTCTAGTTCTTTTTGTATATATTTTGAATGTTGATGCAAAGTTCATCGCTCTATACGGCTTAGTTTAATAGTAATTCAACTTTTAAGATTATTAAAAGGAGTATTCACTTTTGTGAAATATTATTATATACTATAATATATACCTTTTCTTCACATTTGTGAATATAGACTCTACAAATAAAGATTGATTCGTGTCTCGAAATGAAGGATTTTATACCTCGAAACGAAGAAATATTAGAAATCTTATTACGATTTGAACAGGAAGAAGAACTTAGTGTGGTGCCCACACGGCAAGTCTTTGAAAAGCTTCAAAATGCTCATGCCGGTCATGGCTTGAAATACACTGCTTTCCTCAATCATGTCAATCGAAATATGGCAGAATGGGTTACATTTCACCCTTATCAAGGACTTCAATTAACTAATAAAGGGCATGAATGGGGTTTACAGATTATTAGAAAGCATCGTCTCGCTGAACGGTTATTGGTAGATATTCTGAATTTAGATTGGAAAACTGCTCATCTTGAAGCTTGCAGACTCGAACATGGTCTTTCAGATTTAGTGATTGATCAAATTGAGAAGTTCCTTGGATCTAAAGCTCAAACCTGCCCACATGGATCACCGATTCCTTCTGCAACAGGTAAAATTACTTCTACATCTTATAAGAAATTAAGTGAGATTTCAGCTCCCTGTGAAGTTAATATCAAGCAAGTATACTGTGGAAATCTTGATTTACTTGAAAAACTTAGTCGTTATGAGCTTTATCCGGGGACAAAGGTAATCATTAAGGCTGTGGATACCAAAAACAAAAATTTTCATCTACGTTTTAGAAATGAAACCTTTCCTATTTCTTTTTCAGAAGCTTCTGATATCTATGTGCTTGAGGCATGAAAAAATCGACCCCTGATAGACCTATGAAGTGATTAGATACTATGATCACAGACCAAGGTGAGATTTTTGAAGGATATAGCCACATTTGATGTAGAAATAGAATGGAGTGAAGGAATGAAAGGGATTTTAAAGACAACAAACGGACAGAAATTAACTATAGACGCTCCAGTAGAATTTGGCGGGAAAGGAGAAGGGTTTTGTCCAGATGAGCTATTTGCAGCATCACTAGGTGGATGTGCATTGACCACATTCTTTTTTTTGGCTCAAAAAATGAGAATCCCTGTTCAAAACATGCATATCGGTAGTTGTATTGAATTGAGACTGATCAGAGGTGTATATCGGATTTATAAAGCAATTATTAACATTAGTGTGGGAACAGAAACTCAATATCATAAAAAAGTTCGTAGGATTGTTGACCTACTCAAGGACTCTTGCAATATTTCTGGTTCTATAGACAACTGTATCAAAATCGAGTATAATATTGAGCTAAAGGATGCCAATCGTTTTTAGTTTCTCATCGGTTGAAACAGATTAGTGTGAGACAGCCCAGTAGACTCAAGTGTATTTAAAGAATTACGGATTCCTTGATTAAGAATATTCTAAATGGTTTTGTAATATCTTCCATGCCTTTTTTAAAGCTAGACTTGCTGGGGCAGTAGGATTCTCTTCTAACAATGTATGTCCATTTGAAATAGCTCGCGTTACTGTAATATCGAATGGGATTTCACCAATAATTTCGACATTTTTCTCCAAACATGTCTCTCGAATCTGAGCCACTTCAGCGGGATTGATATCTGCTTTATTAATCAACACAAAAGCCTTCATTTGAAAATGCTCTGTTAAATCGAGTGTGCGTTCCATGTCACTTTTACCCGCTACAGAGGGTTCTGTCACTATTAAAACTGCAGTTGCTCCTGTGATTGAGCTGATCACAGGACAGCCAATTCCAGGAGGACCGTCCAAAATAACCAAGGGATCTTTTATGCCCTCGGTTAACTCTTTAAGCTGCTCTCGTACTTCTCCTACGAGTTTTCCCGAGTTTTCTTCCCCAATTTTAAGTTGAGCGTGGCTTAATGGGCCATATCGCGAATTAGAACGATAAACTTCCCCTGACACCGTATCTACATAAGTAATCGCATCTTCAGGGCATACTAACCCACAGGCACGACAGCCTTCGCACTTTAGGGAATTCACTCCCACATTAGATTTAGTTTGCTGGATTGCGTCAAATCTACATGTCTCAATACATTGTAAACATGCTGTACATCGCTCAGGATCGATGTTTGCCTTGCTAAGCCCATAAAAGTCCTTTTGGGCTTGTTTGACTGGATTTAGAATCAAATGGAAATCGGGGGCATCAACGTCACAATCTCCTATCGCAGTTGCATTGGCTAAGGACGCAAATACTCCTGAAACCGTCGTTTTACCCGTACCGCCTTTTCCGCTTATGATTACTAATGTTTTCATGATTTCGGCTTCCTTTTGGGCGTTATTTGCTAATAGCATCACTAAGGAGGGTTTGGAACTTCGCTCTTAGACTGGGTACAATATCTACCAAAACTCGCCCCTGCGAGTATTCTTCAGCGATTTTGCGTTCAAATGGGATTCGGAGAAGAATTGGGATATTCGTTCGCTTGCATAACTCTTCTATCTTTTGTGAAGAGCCGATACCATCCCGATTAATAATTACGCCAGCAGGCAAATCTAAAATCTTCGTCAATTCAATTGCCAGACTCAGGTCATAGGCCCCAAAGGGGGTAGGTTCCGTTACTAGAAAGACGAAATCGGCTTCGCTGATGGACTCAACTACTGGGCAGCCATTCCCCGGGGGACTATCTATGATTGTCAAAGTATCGGACCTGATTTTCTCTTTGACCTGTTTAATTAATGGTGTGGCTATGGCTTCTCCTACATTTATTCGCCCCTCGATAAGCTCGTGCCCGTTTCTTGTCTGCCCTTTACGGATAGCACCGATTATCCGATCTATTTCTTTTATTGCGCCTGGAATAGGGCAAGCAATATAACATGCTCCACAGCTATGGCACAATTCGGGAAAGGTCATCGCCACTTTAGGGGCAATGGCAATGGCGTTGTATTGACAGGCCTTTGCACACTCCCCACAATACGTGCAGACCTCCGGGTCAATTTCGGGAACAGGTCGTCTGGCCTTCATTTCTTCACCAGTATGAAATGGCAGGTATAAAGCGACATTCGGGGCTTCAACGTCACAATCCAGAATTTGGCAGGTATTATCGGCTACTAGCGCTAATGACGTCGCTACAGCTGTTTTTCCAGTCCCACCTTTTCCACTTGCTACCGCAATGACTACCATGTAATGAAACATTCCTTTTTTTATGTAATTATTAGTCTGGTGTTACTTCGATTATTCACTCAATGAATCATTTACGTCTTAACCCGATCTTCTACGTCCACCACCGCCACCCATACCGCGTCCACCACCGCCACCCATACCCATATGACCTGGTCCAGAGGGGGTCTTTAAGGGCATTAACTCCTTACGCTCAAATTTCTCAAGAGCATCCTTTACGCTCGTTGGTCCTGTGGTAAATACTTGCACTCCAGCGCTTGATAGAACTTGAAATGCGTTGGGGCCAACGTTGCCTGTGATCACTGTTTGAATGCCTTCTTGACAGACCATTTGAGCTGTAGCAATGCCTGCTCCATGCATCGCTGTTCCTGACTGATTAGGGATCACGCGAGGTGTACGATCGGGTAACTCAAAGATTAGGAAAAAAGCGCATCGTCCAAAACGAGGATCAATCGCTTCGTCCAAACTTTTACCACTACTAGTTACTGCAACTTTCATTTTTTCATTGTCTCCAAAAATTTATGATTTAGCATCCATGACGCGCATGTACGCATCCTTGGGTTAATTCGGGAAGTTTTTCTTCATTAAAGAATGTAAGTGCTTGTTCTAGAGTCCCAGAAGGACATTGTAAAACGCCCACTCTTGCCTGCTGAAAGAAAGTAATTACTCGTCGTCCCATTCCAGTAGAAATCACAATATCGGGATTTAAAGCAAGTATATTCTGTGCAGGCAGCCCACGCCCACCTGTGTGCTGTGATTTGTTTGGAATAATCTTTAGAGTGCTTGAAGTCTCTAAATCTTCCTTTTCAAATATTGCAAAATATGCAGCACGACCGAAATGCCCTGAAACCATTGAACGAAGCCCAGCTTCTTCGTCTACGGGAATAATAATCTTCAACTATAATCAACTCCAAAAGAAGAAAGAAAAAGAATTTGTTATCTTACTTCATAATTAGTTGTCTTCTGATTTATATACTCTCTAAGGCTGTTTTTTCTCTTCTAATTCAGTCAATCGTTTTCTGAGGGCAACTAGTTCTTTCTCTAATTGTCCTATATCATTTTTTAGAAGATTTTTTTCCTGTTCTGGAGACAAAGAGGGATACCATGGTCTTTGTAAGTCACTAACAGGCGAATCAGGGAGCTGGGAGATATCAAAACCCCATTGTTCTAGTGTCTCAGGGGGGAATCGCCACCAACCTCGTGGGAGATTAGGGTTCCAACGGCAATATGGGTATGGGTTTCCTCGACCCCATCCGCCAGGTCCTATTCCTCGACCCCGACCACCACGACCATATCCGTGTCCATACCAATAACTCATTTTCTATCACCAATTCATTTTTTTCGTGTGAATGCTTTATTTTGGACATATGCACAAAACCCTCTTAAAGGTTCCTATTATCAACAGACGTAACTGATTAAGTTAAAAATTGTAATGTATCATCTATAAAAAAATTCGCTTTAAAAAGGATAATAATATCCAATAGGTAGCATTTATAATTCAGAAAGACTTTTGTGCACATGCTGAAATGTTGAAAACAAGCTGATGACAATGGTCCCAAACACCGATAATAATGATGAATCTCCCTCTTTCTTTGGTCCTGGAAGAGGGAAAAGAAGAGGGCGAGGACGAGGACGAGGACGAGGTTGGCGCCGTGGGAAAATGGGACGCCCTCGAGCTAATCCCTGTATTTCTGAATTTATCTCAACCGAATGGCCTGAGCAAGAAGGAAAGGCGTATCTACATCTTCGTTTTGAGGAATTAGAAGCCCTACGCCTAGTAGACAAGGAGCGAATGAAACAAGAAGAAGCTGCAATGGCAATGAATGTCTCTCGAGGAACACTTTGGCGATATTTGGATCGAGCTCGAACAAAAGTAATTGCTGCACTTCTAGCAGGAAGGGAGATTAGAGTTGAAATAGAGGAAGAAGAAATTTCAGAAGATTAGTAACATTGCTTAGTGATTGATTTATCTTTTCTCTACATCTCATACAGAATTTATCTCCAATTTCAATGCTTGTTTCATATTTCTGGAAATGTGGTGGTTTAAGTGTTTATCACAGGAATTTTTCTCTTAGAATACTAATTTAATTCAAATTACAGCGATTGCCTCAATTTCTATTAGGATATCAAATGGCAATCGAGCAGCTTCAATAGTGGTTCTGGCTGGTTTTGGATTGTTGTCCTTGAAGAAATCTCCATAGATTTCATTCATTTGTTGAAAATGGTTCATATCTTTCAGAAATACTGTGGTCTTAACGACGTTTTTGAGAGATGCACCCGCTGCTTCCAATTGCACCTTAAGATTCGTTAACGTAACTTTTGCTTGCTCTCCGATTTCTCCTTGAACAAGCTTACCGTCTGAGGTCATTGGTCCTTGTCCTGCAACAAATAGTATTTTAGATGGATTTTCAACTGCAACTACAGCTGAATAAGGCCCCACAGCTGGAGGACCTTTTGGAGAGGAAAATGCTTTGAATTTACTCAATACTTGCTCACCAAAATATGGTATTATGTTACATTACTACATTTATCTTTCTAAAGGATTTTCTCGTAATCTATCACTTTTGAAGATTAGAGGTGGAATATATGGTTAGAACTCGTCTTATTATATTCATTTTATTTATTTTAATGATTTTCAGCTCAATAGCAGTTTTTAGTTCCTCTAAATTAATCGATAAGACAAATTCTGCGTCCTTATCTACATATTCCCTAAAGAACCAAAGATCGATTGAATATAACTTTATCTGGGAAGAATACGAAAATGCGCCAGGTAATCAGGCTGGTGACGATAGTTTGGTCTTTGGCCCCTCATTTGGTGCCTATCATAACTATACCGAACTTGTTGCCAAGCTCCAAACTCTCGAGAATGCCTTTCCCACCATTATTGACCTGTTTTCAATTGGAAAAACTTATTTTGGTCGTGATATTTACTGTGTCCGGATTACCGATGAAGCCATAACACATCCTAAAACTGAAGTCCTGATTGTGGCTCAACATCATGCTCGTGAACAAATTTCAGCCGAGAATGCTTTGTATTTCATAGATAAGATAGCAAATGACTCGTTAGATTCTTCTTCTATAATTCAAAATTTACTACAGACTAAGTCTATCTATGTAATCCCTTCTCTCAATATTGATGGTGCAGAATTAATGAGTCAATTTCCATGGCAGAGAAAAACAGCACGACCAATCGATGAGGATGGGGATGGAACTGATGATGAATATGAAGCCCAAGACATGAATGCAGATGGCTATATCGATGAACTCTACAAATTGGTTAGTGGCCCCCCAGATCCAGTAATGGGCACTTGGGCAATGATTGGCCATGAGGGTCAGGACATAGATGGAGATGGTAAGATCGGGGAAGACATGCCTGGAGGTGTAGACCCCAATCGGAATTATGATTATCAATTTGGTAATCAATCGGGTGCTTCTAATAATGCTTCTCATGAGATTTATCATGGATCAAAGCCATTTTCCGAAAACTGTACGGCACGTTTCCGTGATTTTGCTCTCCAAAGGAATTTTATTAGCGCAGTTTCTCTCCATTCTGGAATTGAAATGATTATCGGTCCTTGGGCGTGGTCAAGTGTTCCTCCTTCAGGGATAGACGGCGAAATGTACAATAAGGCGGGTAAGGCGCTTGAAAGCCTAACAGACATTCCATTTGAGTACCTATATCCCTGTTCGGGTGAATGGGGAGATTGGATGTATACTCGTCAAAATAATACACTTCTCCAATTCACATTTGAGACCTACGGGAACGATTCGGCATGGGATGCAGGTGAATATGACCCAGCCACTCAAATTTATAGAGATCGTGGGGTTTGGGACGCCTTCAATCCACCCGCAGACAAAGTGATAGAAAATTGTCGTCAGATCTATCCCGCCCTCCTGTTCATGGCTGAAGAAGCCTCTTTTCTTACAATTCAGACTGAGGAACAAGAAACTGGTGACCACCTACATCTTGAGATAGAAGTTAGTAATCCTTCACTTTATGTACGGACTAATGGTAGCATTATCTTGGAGTACACGGTTTCCGATCTTACGGGATTAACCTTACTCAATTCTACTATGCAGATTAATCTTGGAGAGCTCGGTCCTAATGCTGTAAGTAAATCTGTATTAATCTTCTCAATTGACCAACCCGAATATTCGGGATATGTCAATTTACGAGCTCATGGATCTCGTGTTGGTGAAGCGGTAGCGAAATATGAATTAGGTTCATCTCCTCCAGCTTCAAAATCAAACGGTTCAATAAGCATGAGTTGGGGAGTTGTATTAATAGCTCTCGTCATTCTTGAAAAGAAAAGACATTAAATCCTTATATCACCTATCAAAAGAGTTGTTTCCAAAGGATATCCCATTTATTCGTTTATTTCAATTTTTTCGATAAAAAAAGTATCTTTAAGTGTCTTTAGAAAAAAGGATTCACACTTTCTTCCCTATTCTCTTTTATTCCATTATTGATAAATACTGATTTAAGTCATCAAATTGTCTTTTCGAACATAATGAGTTTGACATATGATTATAGATCAGTTATTAGTAGAATGTTTATGCTAGGTGGTCTCATTTGAGAAAGATGAATCGTTTTATACAAGTCTTCAGTTGCGTTATCCTGTTATTAATGACTGGTGGATCGTTATTAATCACCCCTCAATCTGTTCAGGGGGTCATTTCTGCACAACAAGCTATATCAGACTTTTCGCTTGACAAAGCCCTAACTCTTCCTCTAGATGCGGAGGTAGAGGCTGCCGATGCTCCTCCTATAGATTTTTTCTATGGTGAGGAAGCATCCAGCCTATATGATCGATTTTCTACTTCTTCAACTCAACGAGGGGAGACAAGGTCCTCCTCTTCTGATAATCTTGTAGTAAATGTTGATACTGACCGTGCGACTTATTCTCCAGATCAACAAGTTCATGGTATTGTTCAAGTAACTGATAATTTCGTACCTCAGGCAGGGATCAATGTTAATGTAACCATATTTGCTGGCGAGATGTGGTGGTACTATTGCCCCTTCTATGATCGTCTTCCGTACAAAGAACCAGATGTAGTATATGAAACCATAATTACTACTAATATAGACGGTGAAGCTCTATTTAGTTTTCAGCCCGATAGTGAAGGCTTTTTCACAATTTATGCCTCGCTTCCCAACGTGAAGGATTACTACTATTGGTACGGTGCTTCGATCAAAACGATTCAAGTAGCCAAGGTTGCTGCTCTATGGCGAGTGCCCTATACTTGGAGTGAAGGCGATTCTGTCCTGAGTTATGCTGCTATCTTCAATACAACTGATTTCACTCCTATTAGTGGTGCCACAGCTAATATGACCCTTAGCACGGGCTGGGATGAAGAACAAACTACTACTAATCTTTATTACGGTGAAAGTAATGCTGATGGATTAGCCATCGCTCAATTTAATGTTCCCGAAGTGGAGCAAGGCGATTACTGGTCCCCATACTCTTGGGGATATGTGATTCTAGAGATTACTTATGAGGATTCTGTCCTTACTACCTATCAATGGCTCACAATTAAGACCTCTGGTTCAAACACCGAGGACTACTATTATTGGTACGATCCTTACGACTGGGATGGTTTGTATGATTTCGTAATCACGACAGATAAGCCAATTTATCAACCTGGTCAAGATGTTTTAGTCCGTTTGCTACTATGGGAAAGTAGTTTTCTCAATGCGAGCAGAGAAGTTGCTGCTAATGTGCCCGTGGAGCTTGAGCTCACTGACCCACAGGGCTTCAAAATTTTTCATGATGTAAAGAACACCGATCAATTAGGTGTTCTCTCATTCTTTATTCCTTTAGATGAGGACGCTGAGCTTGGAGATTATGGTCTCTCTTTTACTGTCAATGGTGTGACAGAGGTTCGAGTTATCCCTGTTGATAAGTATCAACGTCCAGCTTTTGAGATTGAGATTAATGCTCCCGATTATGTCGCTCCTGGGAAAACTCTGAAAGGTGATTTCGTTGCTACTTATTACTTTGGCAAACCTGTTACTGATGGGACATTTGAAGCCAAAATTTACATCGACAAAACCCTGAAGACTAGTAAAACAGGAACTCTTGACGCAGATGGGAAGGCTTCTTTACCTGCTCTTAAAATTCCCGATGATTCTTATGGATATGCTTGTGAGATTAATATTACAGTTACCGATCCCGCAGACCGATCCGTAACATCTTCAAAGGTTATTAGCCTCCGCCCCGATCTATATATCTGGGGATATGTTCAAGATTATCGTCCTGCTATTGGGGATCCAATTGACCTGACTGTAAATGTCTATGCTTTTGATTCTAACTCTTATTGGTGGTGGCGTGTAGATCCTGTAGATGCTAAGGTCAAAGCAGAGGTTTATTCCACTGGCGATGACTATTGGTCTCTTGATAAATTAATTACAACCGTGGAATTCGATGTAGAAGGCGGTTCAGGATCATATTCAATCCCTATTGACCCTACTGTAGCAGCATGGTATAAGGAATTCAGAATCAAACTAAAAGCCACAACTTCAGACGGACGAACAGGTGAGTCATATTGGCATCCATGGGTAAAATACAATGCTATTGATCTAGATTTGGAGATTCCCGACGTAATAAATCCGAATAACGGCATAGAGGTTTCCATATCCCTTAGAAATGCTTTGACAACGGATCCAGAGATTGGAAAGGTTCGACTTACGGTTTATGATAGTGAGTACGATTATTTAGGGAAAGCAATTATCACTGTAGACGGAACGGAAATGATTTCTATTCCACTTACAGCATATGCCTCAACAGGGTATTATTGGGCGACTGCAGTACTCTGTAACGCTGATGGCGACCCCGATTGGGATATAGGCTATGAATATATTCACTTCACTGTTGGAAGCTCTGGAAAATTAGAAATCCATGCAGAAGACTCCTATAAGGTAGGAGAAACTGCCTCAATTACCTTTGAACTCAGCGGAGCCACTGCATCTGGACCTATTTACTATGAAATTGCTAAGCGAGGGATTATTACTGTTCAAACTTTGTCTGGGACAAACACCATAACATTGCCAATTGGGATCGAATTATCTCCCCAGATTACGATTTATGCTTTTGCTATTGACTCTTCAGGTCATTTATACATGGATCAATGTACAATAGAGATCACATTCGGGATTGAAGTACTTATTTCCTCAAATAAAGACGTTTATGAGCCTGGAGAAACAGCAACTTTTGACATTGAGTTAACCGACCACTTAGGAAATCCTCTGTCTGGTTCAGCTAGTCTAGCACTCATTGATTCCAGTGTTTATGGTGTCAAGGAGGACGATGAACCAGAAAATGAGGTCTTTACAGAAGATGATGTATGGTCCTTTGTGGTTGGTAGGATCACTTGGTTCTCCTTGAATAGTTGGTATGGTCCCTATCTCTATTATGACGATTATTATTACGGGTATCCTATAATGTGGGCCGAAGGGGCGATGTATGAATATGCCCAAGCAGATGTTGACGTGCCTCCCACCGCTATTGCTGGTAATGAGCGTGAACAAGCGGCAGAAAGAGATGTAAAAGTACGTAGGAATTTACCAGAGACCGCTTTATGGCTTCCCGCTGTGGGAATCACAGGATCTACCTCTATAGAGGTCATTCTTCCGGATAATATAGGTGAATGGACTCTTAGAGCAGTTGTCACCTGTGGTGGAAAAGGTGTTCTCGTAAAATACACCGTAAAGACATTTCTCGATTTCTTCCTGCAGTCTAAGAATCCGTTATTTGTAACCCAAGATGACACCTTTAAGATCTCAGCTATATTGTTCAATTATGGCACTAACACTGAAACTAACCTTAGCATCTCTATGACTAACGTACAGATATTGAATAACCCAGAACAAAGAATTATGAGTATTAGTAATGGATTGACAATGGTTACTTGGACGGTTTATGCTCTCAGTCCAGGCATGGCTGAAATCACCTTTATCGCTTATTCGGACGATGGAAGATCCGATGGATTCGTTGCATATACCGAAATCAAACCCAATGCAGTTCAGTTCCTAACCGAAAAATCCGGTCTAATTGACATGACTCAAATTCCCTTTGAAATCTATCCCGATGCTCTTGCAGTTTCTGCTAAGCTCACAATAATTCCTGGATTAGAAGGAGCAACACTAGAAGGATGGGAACGATTAGTTGGCTATCCTTATGGTTGTATTGAGCAAACAATGAGTCAACTTCTCCCAACTGTAACAGTCTACCAATATTTAAAAGAAACCGACCAATTGACATCTGAAGATGACGAACGTCTCAGCTCCATGATTATCACTGGAATAGCTCGCGTCTATTCAATGGTACAGCCCAACGGTGGATGGGGTTGGTGGTGGAAAGATGAAACCAATGTTTTCATGACCGCTTATGTTCTTTATGGACTTGGGTTGGTTTCATCTGCAGGCTTTGAAGTCGATTCTTCACTAATGAATAAAGCTATTTCCTTACTATTCAAGAAGCAGGATTCCGATGGTAGTTGGAGTCCAGGTTACTACACTTGGCGGATTGCTACTACTGAACTGACTGCTTTCACTCTAAGGGCGTTATTGACAGCGGATTCTTCTCTAACATCTCATACAAAAGTAGATAATGCCCTTAATTACCTTGAAAGCAGCTGGGCAGGTAATCCTAATGCATATTTCGCTGGACTTGTCCTTTCTTCCATCGGTGGCACATCATTACGTTCCAATTTTCAAACCACCCTTTTAACTTGGTTAACTGAAAACCATAACACAGATTCGACAGGTATACATTGGGGTGACGCTTCATATTGGTATGCACTCGGTGGATCAATTGAGGTCACTGCTGTAGCTATTCAGGGAATTCTCAAGACTTCTGGGGTGAATCATCTCCTCAAAGTCATGCAAGCTGTTGAGTGGCTCATGTCCCGTCAAGCACGATGGGGCTGGGGTAATACTGCTGATACAGCCGCAGCTGTGATGGCATTAACTGCCGTAGCCGATTTTGTCAGTGATGATGTTGACGCTACCATTGATATACTGTTAGATGACTCTACTGTGGATTCTTTCCATGTAACAACTCATGAAGCAGCAAAGAGAATTAGCCTACCTACCGATGTTGGTTCTCATACCCTTTCAATTTCTAAATCAGGGACAGGCTATGTTTTCTATCACTTCGAGCTAGAACAATATGTCCGTAATGACCCAGCTATTAACTTCTCAACAGCTCACGGAAGTTCTCCTGAGAAACACAGTTATGAAGTCACAGTTCATCTAGAAGTGGATACGAATGCTCCAGCTATTCCTATCAATGTTGCAATTAGCCCCTACTCTTATGGAACTTTGGAACTAGTCTCCGATCCTGTTGTAACAATAGATCTCATAGAAAACTCTGCGACTGCAACATTTACATTTGAATCCACAACCGAAGCGTCCGTTATCGGTGGTTTTCTCATATCCTACAGCTTTGCAGCTCGAACTGATTTAACAAATCAGGCACCCGGTATTGTCAGCAGGATATATGGCCCTGTAGACCTCGACTCCACACAACGCCGAGCCTTTTCACTTTCATCTTCTTCCCACAGGGTTCCTTCCATTCCTAGCAAAGAAGAATCGGATATAACTCTGACTCGAACTTATTCCAAGAAAACAGACATCGAGATAGGCGAAATGATCGAGGTTACTCTGAAAGTCACAAATAACTTAGATACTCCATTTAATTACCTAATTGTCACCGATCCTATCCTTGCAGGCTATAGTGTCGAAACCGATTCATTGCTTCAAGACTCAGCTCGTATCGCTCATGCCCGGCTAAAAAGTGATCATGTGGCATTTTTCATTCCCCGTTTGGACAAAACTACGGCGGTAACTATCAAGTATCTTATCACAGCTCTCACATCAGGCTCAATTTCGGCAATCTCTGCCACCGTTTCACCAATGTATCAAAATGAGATCTACTATTCCGAAGCGGAGAGGCTTGAAACAAAAGGAATCGTTGCAGCAGAATTCAGCACGACAGGGGCTATTTATATTGATGAAATCGCTCCAACAATCGTTTTAGGAGAAGTTATGCCCTTTTCGCCGACAAATGCCGATCCGATTACAATCAATGCTACTGTTCAAGATTCTGAGTCCGGAGTACAATCCGTCACTCTCTTCTACCAAGACTCTGAGGCAGAAACGTGGAACACCGAGGCAATGCTTCCCGAAGAATCTATTTCTGACCAATACAGTGCAACGATTTACACTAAAGCAGGAACACTTCGTTATTTCATCCAAGCGACTGATGCCCTCGGTAATGTAAAAACAACTGAAATCTATACTCTGAAGATCGACTCTGCTTCTGACGACTCTCTGTTACCCGCATTGATTTTGTTGATATTCGGTGCTGGTGCAGTAGTTGGTTTTGGTACATTAGGGTATGTCTTCGTTCGGAAGAAATATCTGTAAACTTCCTCCCTCTTCTCTTTTCTTCTTTTTTTCATTGATATTAATTTTTAGAAAATTACTGAATCTTCTTATAAGAACAATGATTTACTATAAGTTCTTCATAGTTTTAAATACTTTCCAACGTAAAAGGTAATATGACTGACAAAAAAAGAAGCGCTAAAGACGAGATTTCAAAGGAACGTGCTGAACGTCTCTACATTAAAGAAGGGATGTCGGCAAGTGAAATCGGACGATATACTGGATACTCAGCATCAACCATCGCGAACCTTCTCTTCAATGAAGAGATTAAAACGTGTTCGCGCACTGATTTCTTCAAGGTATTGGCACTTTTTAACCGTTTGGAGGGGAGGAGTGAAAGTGAAGAAGACGGGCTCTCCTCTCCCCTTTGCCGGGTAATGGCCAAGTTTTTCGCATTTGTCGGGGCCTGCTAAAGCGGTCCAGAGAGAACTCTGTTGAGTGAATGGACGTCAAAGAACAGGTTATCAGGGAGAGAACTCAAAAGAATCAAAACACCCTATTCCAAAGTTGATATACCTATGTAATTAATCTGCCATGAAAGTAATGACATAATACTGCCGAGTTGACTTGCATATTAGCTGCGCAAAATTCGCCTTAGACGCGCTAAAAATCTTCTACTGCCGTTTTTTCGTTTGGGAACTAGAGTAAACCGATCAGTAGGGCGTTCACAGTTGATACCCATGTGGATTTGCCCGGGGTGACGTGGGGTAAATTGACTTCCATTATCAGTTTGTAATTGCAGCGGTTTTCCAACCTCTGCGATTGCTGTTTTGACCACCTGTATAGCATTAGCCGCTGTTTGCTGTCGAAACAAGCGAAGGGCGACCAGATAACGCGAATATACATCTATAAGACAGAACGCAACGATAAAAGCGTCTATTTGATCATTTCACTAATATTTAGCCTCCAACCGTTGTAGTAAAATGGGGAGAATGAGCAAAACCACCATACTCCATAGCCAAATAAAATGGGTTTGTCTCATGTCAATCCCTTCAAGCAAGGTATGTCCTAACCCCAAATAAGTCAATCCCTACTCCCAAAAGAGATTAACTCTGGGAATAAGCATAAGATTTCTTGTTAAATTCTCTTTTTAATCAATTATTAATAATATTGCTCATAAAAAGGTTATAATGGCTCAGGAATAGGATTAAGGTGGCTTTAAGACGAAGATAGGGAAAATCAAACATACATGAACCCTTATTGAGCGTAGGAAGAGCACTCTTTGACAGACCCATTCTTAAAGACTGACCCATTCGCATTATTTCTTGTTCTCCTCAGACAACTCTATGACAAAGCATGCTATAAGAAAAGTAACAGTACCGACACTGACATTTTTTGCTAGCATCCACACTAATAATCAGCAATTAAGAGACATACTAATTCTATTAGTCTAAAAAAAGTATGGTGGGCGAGGCCGGATTTGAACCGACGACCTTCTGGACCCAAACCAGATATCATACCACACAAGGCGAATTCTTACGGCTTCGCTATCTAGACCACTCGCCCGCTAATTTTTGGAAGAGAGTCAATTACTTCTGGATAAAATAAAGAGCCATCGTTAGAGAGAAAGCGGAAATAGCTTCAAAATTTCTCTAGTTCACGAAGAGCGGCTTCTAATTCATCCTTTTCAAGAGAACTGTCCGCTGCCGCTGCTCCAGTTGCTGCTGGTGCTGCTGCGGGAACAACTCCTCCAGGTCGGCCCGCAAGAAACTCTTCAAGCATGCCGGATAACTCGTCGGACGCTTTTCGCATAACGAGCCGAACCATTCCTATGTTCACATCTTCGTCAGATATCACACATAAGACGCCTTTTCCACAGGAGGAAGCAAAAATTTTGCCATTTTCAAATTCACTTGACACTAAGCCGAGCTCCCCAATATCGAGGTTGTTACCTTGTTCCTCGGAAGCACAAAAAACAGCTGATGCGATAGCACCAATGCCATCAACATCAATTGGATAATAAGAGAATTTTGAGACGTGAGCTATAGTAAGACCAGTTCGATCTACTAAAATAACCTTCTTGATTCCACCCTCGGCCTTGACGACTTTCGCTAAGACCGCATCAAAGCGTTTTACGTTAAACATAATGAAAGTTCTCCGATAATGGCTCTTTTATTATCTGATACTTGAGTATTTATTACCTCTTAATCGCAAATGACTCTTTCGCGTTAATAAATTCTATCACACTTGCTAATTAAAAAAAGTTTGCGATTGAATCAGATTATTAGGGGACATCATATCCGATTTTTGTGACAAGTTCTCGCCTTTCTGCTTTCTGAGCGTCATTTTCAATTGCTGTTGCAGCGGCTCCGTCAACAACCCCTACTATTGCCTTTCCTAAGTCAGTTTTCGCCACTAGGACATGAAGTGGATTAGCACTGGCGACATAAAGATTTACAACGCATGGATGTGCCTTTAGCACAGGGAGAACATTAATTGGAAAAGCAGCATCCATCATAATGACAAATACATGACCTGCGCCTATTTTGAGGCAATTCTGCGCAGCAAGATCTTTGAGTTCATTAGAATTACCTGTTACACGAGTTAATTTTGGAACAGCCTCATTCATCGCAACTGCTGTTTTGATTTGGGGCACACAAGTAAGGAGTGAGCGGAAAATCTCATCAGTCGCGAAAATCGAGAAATTCCCTTGCCCTATGCAAACTTGAAACTTATTCTCAGGATTTTCAACTGAAACTACTTCTATCTCCATCATTTTCGCACCTATTCTAATATGAGTAATGTAGAGGAGTAATTTTTAGATAGAGATCTCTTATTTCATGTTACTTTTTAACTAATTTTCATAAAAGAAAGAAAGAAAAATATGGGAAATGAACTCATTTTTAGAAGAATACAAAGCTAAGTTCGGGAAAATAATTATAAAAATTTGATTTAAATTATGAAAAAATGAAGATAACCTTACAGGTGACAAAAAATGAGCAGTAGACGAAAAAAATCAAAGAAGGACTCACCAATGCCTGCAACTGGTGCTGGATTGATTCGATTTTACAGTGAAGCGGACTCGCCGGGAATAGGGATAGGACCAATAGCAACTGTGCTAATTCCTGTTATAATAATGGTTATCATTGTAGCAGCATACTTACTAGCTTAAACTGCTGTACTTCAACTGGGATTTTGGGTTGCAAAGATAGACTTAGTAAATGCTCTTAAGCTATAGACCTTTGTGCGAGTATGGCGTATATGGAAATACGTGAGTTTCAAGCCCTCATGAAGACATTATATGGAAAACGTGACAAAAAACGCGGACCATACCTAACCACTCTCTGGCTGACAAGTGAACTTGGGGAATTAGCAGAAGCAGTAAGAAAAGGAAAAGGAATTGAAGAAGAACTCGCTGATGTATTTGCATGGCTTGCTTCACTGGCTAATGTCTTAGAAATTGATTTGGAACAAGTTGCGTTAGCAAAATATCAATTTACGTGCCCTCGCTGTAGCTCCTCCCCATGTGAATGTATGGTTGAAGATGAAGCAAACTAGCAATAATTATTAACTAATAAAATAGTAAACTAGCAATAATTATTAACCATCAATATATGAAAATATGTGACCACTTCTGGCTCATGATTTTTCGCCTTAAAGATTTTATACAGTATAACTTGAAAACTTAGGTGAGATTGAGGTTATGACGCTTCCCGGTTCCCTAGCTGAGGTTATGACACGCAACCCAGTGACTCTAACCATACCTGGGTCAAGAGAAGATTTAATTGAGGCTATTCGAGAACATAAACACAGTAGCTTCCCTATTGTCAAAGATGATAGACTATTAGGGATTGTAGGGCGTTCTGAGCTATTCGAAAAGTCTGGTGAAACCCAACTTGCGGTTTTATTAACACGTTTAAATCAAGGTGCTTCTGCTGTACCTCCTGAGACAACTATAAAGAGAGCAGCGCAATATTTCTTGAGAAACTGGCAAGGATGTTTACTTGTAACAGAAAATGACAAGTTAGCGGGGATAGTGACAGTTTCAGACATTGTTTGGAAGGTTGTATGCGAATCACAAATTTCAGAGACAATTGCGAACTACTATTCCCGTGAATTCACATGTGTTTGGGAAGGGACCCCGCTCCCTGTAGTTGTAATTGTGCTTCAGAACTCAGGACAAAATGCTATTCCTATCCTTTCAGATGTAGGGGAAATGAGAGGCATAGTAGGTTGGCATGATTTACTCAGAGTTGCCGAAGAACGGAGTTCAGAACAAATCTCCAGTACCACCTCGAGCGCAGAATATAAACCAGGTTCATGGGACTCAGAAACTGTGCTAGTTATAGGGAGTAAGCGATTAGAATTACCCTCTGTGCCTCTATCATCTATAGTTTCACCAAGAAAATTAATTACTGCTTATGAAAACAGTGGGCTTATTGATTGCGCTAAAAAAATGAAAAAAAACCGAATAAGCCAAATCCCTGTAAGTGGTGCTGATGGGACTCTTAAAGGGCTCTTAAGAGGAAAAGATCTTCTCCAAGCGTACTTGGAATTAGGATAAGATCAGTACCTCATTTTTAAGGTAATTACTTCTTTATTGACCTTTTCGGCTCTTTTTTCTCATTTTAGTGATATCAACATATATTAAAGAGGAAATTACAACTTACCACAGAGGGAAATGAAATCTATGATCCGTTTTATTGTTTCCAGCATCGAATCTTTCAAACGGCGAATTTGAGGATCAGAGAGGTAAGAACGTGTACCAAACATGATTTCTCCACCTAAAGCAGCGAGAAGTTGGCTGAAGGGAGTAATAGTTTTTCCAGACGTTCGAATCTTGTGAATAGCTGCTTCTCCATCCTGTTGAAGTGAAGAAGCTGTATAACCCTCAAATACTGAATTCAAAATAGGACCAAAGCCTTCAAACCGCGAGTAGAGAAACGAAAAATTTCGACCAAAAGTAAGTAGCTCATCAAGGAATTCCTTTGTTCTTAACTTCCCTTGCCGGTCATAGGATTTAATGGTTGATCGAAATCCTGAAAGTAAGGTGGAGATCTGGAAAATATCCCCTTTGAGGTAAGGTTTCACTTTTTGTACATAAATGACCAAATTAAGTAGATTAGTAAGGTCACGCGCTGTACTAGTAGCCAAAGGAACCTTTATAGTCTCACTTATGTGCGTCGTCCTTGCTTTGGTCAGAAGACGGTAGACATCGGATTCAAAGCCAGTTCCTTCGAAGAGTTTAGTAAGTTCGTTAGAAATTGTAAGCGCTTCTCCAAGCCAGTCAAATTCTTGATCAAGAAGTGTCAGAGTATCTGATTCTCGAAGCATAAAGAGCAACGCTTCTCTAATTTCCTGCTCTGCTTGAGGACCTAAGAGCAATGAAGTGCCTGTGGCACCCATCGCAACAGTAAAGCGTGTGGTGGCCCTATATAATAGTTCAAAAGTAATTTGGATGATTTCGGGTTGCGTTTTTACGTCTACTTTCTTTTTGCCTTTCTTAACTTCTTCTAGAGCAGCTACTTTCTTTGCTTTCTCTTCTAAGTACTTCTCTGTCATATACTCCGCAATAATCCATTCATAACCAATCATAGTGTTTAGATAATCAATGATTGGTTTCTTGGGACAGCCAAACCGCAAATGAATTGGAGAGGGTTCATCAATCATCTCCATCATCAAATTCCGTTGAGATTTACGTAGGATCATTGCAAGTACAAAAGAAAGAACTTCAAGAGGACGATCACCTAAAAGTGAAATACTTCGATCCATAACGTCCTTAAAAAGAACAGTGATACGCTTTCTGGCGAATTCGTCGCCCATTGCACGTCTCTGATGCAGGATTTCGGCCATAATAGCAAGATTATCAAAAAGATATTCTATATATGCTCTAAAATCGAAAAACGGGAGAAAAAGGTCATTAATAGCGTTTTGGAAAAGCGATAAAAGAAAACGATCTAAAGCTTGGAAGTCTTTCTCTACTTCTCTAGTAATTGTAAGTCCGCTGCTTTGAATTGCTTCATTAATCTCCTCAGCTTCTTTCCAAAAAACCATAATCTTATCAATTTTAGCACCAATACCCATCCTACCTAACGAAGCGTCAGGGAGAATTATTTCTACAAGTTCATCAAGAACATCACTTTGTCTTCCTCCTCCCCCAAATTCCATTAATGTGTCAAAATATTTCCCAATAAGGCGGTTACGTAAGCCATCATCCATACTTTTGTAATCGCGCCCTGTTTTTTCATACATATGTTTGTAGAATCTCTCTAATTTCTTAAGGTCATCAGCAGATCCCAAAATTGCTTTTACACTTTCATAGCCCTTTTCTAATATTCTACTCATTCGACTCAGAGCACTTTTTATGAATTCCTCTTCTGAAAGCTCTTGATCAATAGACCGCGTGAAACCGCTCGTTTCTAACTCGATTCTTAGAAAATCCTCGCCCAAAATTGCATTTAGAAGGCGCCTTAGGTCATTTTCCTTATGAGCCTTTTCAAGAATTTCAGCAATCCGACTTATAGAACTCTCAAGAATGAACGATGCTTTTTTCCCTAAATTCTTGATAATTGTATCGATCATTTCTTTCTTAAATTTAAGGCCGATTTCTGGTGTTTCTACAACATTTTGAGAAATTTCTGATTGAAGAACGAGGCTAGGCATAGCATGATCAAATTTAGGGGATACAGAAGAATCTTTATACCACTCTGAGAGAAATTTAAGTAATTTCTGAAGATAATCTGTCAGTCCGCCAAAGATGCTGTCAAATTCATCGCGAATTTGCGCCTTGTCTCGATCAGAGAGTCCATGTATCTGGATATCTTCAATTATGAACTCACATAAGGAATCCATAAGCATCAGATCTTGAGTAGCACTTCTTCGAATGAAACGATCTAAGGTATGAGTAGTTATACGGCGGCTTGCTGTTTTTTGCTTAGCTTCAAGCGCAATTATTTTTTCGCTCAATTTTCTCACATCTGTTTGGTTTTTTCTGCATATTTGGAAAGTGCCCCAAAAAGTGACTTTTCGGATAAGGATTCCTCATCCCAACTTTCTTGAGCATAAATTGCCGAGAAACCTTTTTTAAAATCGAGGTCGGCCACAATGATTTCTGGTTTCTCCAAAAGAAAGAAAATAGTAGCACGGGTAAGAAGTGACCCTCCAGACGGAATACCAAGCCAATAGAATAGATAATCATGTAGACCATTCATATCTTCGGGGATCAGATTTCGTGGCTCAAGCTGATTAAGACGACCTGCAGCATCGGATATAGATTGCCTGATAGCATCACTTGCTTTTAAAGCTACTTCGGAGCCTTTTTTGAAACGATCTAAAGCATTCAAGAATCGAGAAGAATTATTGGAGATATCGAAGGGTGTTCCTGTATTTGCGAGTCGAACAGCTTCTGGAGTAATATGATTTAGAAAATCATCGAGAAGCCCTTTTTCAATGAGCCGAGATTTTAAGGCCGACCGAACACTCTTTATGAACCTCACTTGCTCTTGACTCATACGATCAGCCATCCGAGAATCAATATCGGTCTGTGCAAGCCGGATAAGTATCTCGGGATTCATGGCAAATGCCCCTGCCTCTCCTTCTTGTGTATAGGTTTTTGTAATGAAATTCATCAAAGTCTCATGATTCTGGGTTTCAATGATCTTAATGCTTTCTTCGAGATAGCTAGAACACCATTTTGCCGAAAGAAAACTATTTACTCTAACTTGAGCGGTTTTAAGCATGCTTTTAATTTCACGAGCGTCCTGCGCCTCTTCATACTTTTGTTGGATCCAAGTATCAAATTCAGTTTGAAAATCCCGAAGAGATATACTTGTTCCAATGATTTGAGGCACTTTCTCGGCAATTTCTGTAATAGTATCTTGACTAGCTCCATCTAAGCGTTCCTCGATAAATTTAGCCTGAACCGAAGCCAATAAAGACTGAGAAAAGTCAAGAACAGCACTTAATAAGCTCCTTATGTTCTCTGATTTCTCAGGAGGGAGGTCAACTTCAGATGAAGTAGAAAAAGAAGGAGTACCAATTATTAACCCTAAAGGAGTAGATAGTAAATCGGTTTTACAGTCGTATTTTATGATAAGCTGCGGTTGAAAAAGAATATCTTCATCAAAATCACTTTCTTCAGCTGCAAAACGATCTACTATCGCAGCATCACGCAAATAATGGGTTCCAGACGCGATTTCCTCGGCCATTTGTTTACCTAACCAAGTAATGAGATTTTGCATTGCATCAGAATCGCCCGAATGGGGATGAATCAGACTTGTAACCAATTGATTGGCACGACTTGCATAATCACGTAGAAAAAGTTGAGTTACTCGTTGTAATCGGATATCGGTCTCAGCAGGCATAACTTGGAGATGATAGAAACCTGACTTTGCAATGAAAGCTACAGCTCGCTTTACACTTATTCGCTCATGTGGATTAAGAGATCTGAAGGAGAGAGATACACCACAGGCGCCATGTTCTGGAAGAAGAGAACGAACTATTTTAACAAACTTTTCAGAAGGAATCTGGTCTCCTTTTTGACTTTCTAAATTGGTCATAAGATGTGTAGAAGTTAATTGTCCTTCTGTGTCCCTTTCGAAAAAAGTTGCAGTGTAATGCGACAGAATTTCGCTCATTTTCTCTGCTTGGGAAGATAATCGAGGTTGATCCAACATATTCACCGTCCAGTATTGAATTCAGCATTTCTCAGAACATGACTAAGTAAAACAAGTCTTGAAAAGAGATTAAGTTTTGGTATATTTGAATAGGCAATTGAAGAGTACTATCTCTCGACTAAAAAGCTTCTCTAAAAAAATACCTCCTATGTGACTGTCTTGCTTATCTTGTAAAAAACATGCTAAGAAAGATTTTTATTGCTATTAAAAGCTCTTAATATCATATCATGGGAAGGGCAGGTTCATAACATGCAGATATTGACCTAAAACTTTTCTTAGGTATTATTAATTGTACCTCATGTATTAGAGAAGCAAGATCGAATTGGTAACGATAATTGAGCCTGCATCTCCTTATTCTTGACTATAGATAAGCATAATTTCTTTTCTGATACAATCGTCGAGAATAATAATGTGTTTTTTTCTCCACCCCCTTTTCTTTTTTCTTGTGGAACGCATTTTTTTCATTATTTTCGTACGATAATCTATTCAAATGACAAGATTTGAAACAATTGACTATCATTTTTGTTTACGATATTCAAGAGTGCAAGACTATCTTTTACTGTTAAAGCATTGCAGTGCTGGAGATATTTAATTGGCTGATTTGGAAGGCATTACTCTAAAGCTTTTGAAAGAAGGCAACTCTAAGGCGACTATTCTTGAACGTCTGCAAAAAGAAATCGAATTTTATAAAGAAAGCGATGAAAAAATGAGTGAATTGATGGCAAGGGCCATCTTGTCCGAGGTTTCAAAAAGTACACAAATGAGGGATTTAAAAGAAATGGAACTACTTTCTCTCATCCTACACATACCCCAGAGCGAAATAACAATGCAAACAGGAGGAGTAGGATGTCGAGGCGAGGGAGATTTTAAAGTTCACCAGAAACTTGTCAGTCTAGCAGGAGTTGTTGATGCTAAATTGGGTGTTAAGGATTTAGATGATGCAGGAATAGTTGAAATCGACCAAACGATTCCAAAATATATTGTTGCAAAAATAGAGGGTATGCATTCTCGTTTGAGCGAGTTCCCTTTCATAGCAGGCTTTCATGTTACTCGTGCAGCTCTAAGAGATATTCTTGTTAAAGGAGGTGAACCTAAAGCGCTGATGATTGATCTTCACCTTGGCGATGACGGCGATGTAGGAAAGTTACTTGATTTCGTAGGTGGTTGTGCGACTGTTTCCAAACTAGCTAACGTTCCAATTGTTGCTGGGAGTACCTTACGAATTGGAGGAGATATGGTAGTCGGTACACGACTTACAGGTTGTGTAGCTGCGGTGGGTACAGCGCAAAAAATGCTTCCAAGGAAAAATATCAGCCCTGGGCAATTGATAATCATGACAATAGGAGCAGGGGGCGGTACGATCGCAACTACAGCAATTTATTCGGGAAATCACCAAATCGTGATGCATACATTAAACCTTAATTTCTTCCATGCAGTTGAAACCATACGTCAGAAGGATCTTCTGAAAAAAATTGAATGTATGTTAGATGTAACGAATGGGGGAATTCGTAATGAGCTTAATGAGTCAATAAATGATCTTAATTGTGGAATTGAGATCAATAAGGCTATTTTCCAATCCCTTATTCAGGAAGAAGTCCTAGATTTATTAAAAAAACAAAAAATAGACCCATTAGGTGTATCTATTGGAAGCTTATTGATATTTTGCGATTTGGAAAATGCTAATGAAATTAAGAAAGCACTTGAAGAAAAGGGAATTATTGCAGCAGTTACTGGCCGAGTTATAGATGAAAAGGGATTATTCCTTGTAGAAGAGGAGGGAAATAGAAAGAAAATTAACGTTAAAAAACGGGAAGCAGCTTATACTGAGGTAAAAAAAACTATGGAAAATCAAGAATTGAATTTAACAGGATTAGAAAACGCTTGGAAACAGGCCAAAGAAAAAATGGATCAGGTTTGCCGATTTATCGCTTCTTCCTAAAGTTTTAATAAGCAGCTAGATGCAAGATGGTTTAATTTTCCTCTTTCCTTGGGAGGTCTTTGTTGATCAAATCATGTAAGTGGGATAACAAACAGTTTAAATCGGGTTTTTCATAGAAAATATGATCAAGAATATTTCCCTGCGCTTCTCGAATTTTCAAATGTTCAATAAGAGATTTATATTTTCCTCCACTGAGACCATTTGCCATTAAAGCGGCACCACGAGCTGCCACACTAGCATAACCCGTTTTAGTTATTGTTCTGAATTCTAAGGATGAAAAAGATGACTTTAAAACGTTATTAAGAGCCTTATTATTGCCATATTGCCCTGAAAGAATAACCATGTTAGCCGATGGAATGGAAACCAATATTCGAGCGATATCTTTTGCAATAGCTTCTATATAAGCATTCCATAATTGTGGAGAGCTTTTAAGTAATTCATGGGGAGATTGGAGATTTCCTACATTGGGAGAAGAGAGTATCCCTCCCTGAAAAACGATTTTTTTAGGAATTTTATTCAGCAGATAAGCTAGTTCCGCATCGAGAGTCCCACCGCTTGTAAAGGAAAGGGTTGTCATAGTTCCACCAATTCCATCAACAATACGCCCGTTTTCGACTCCAATATAGGCATTAAACCCGTGTCCTAACTCTGCATGAACAAAAGAAATTGAAGAAAGAGGAATATGCGTCATTTCGTGAATAATTGAAATGGAATTAACTGTTGCACAAACTTTGTCCGCAGTGCCCATATCAATACGATTAATCTTCCGATACGAAGGAACTGTAGAAAGGTGTTTCACACCAGGAATTAACACAACCCTATTGGCGATTGGTTGTAGAGCTTCCCACGCTTTTCGTACACCGATAAGTGAATTACCTTTATAGAGAACAGCAAGCTCTTTATCAAGCGCTGAAAGGTCGTTTAGTTTGACTAATGGTAAACCATAACCCGAGGGTCCCACCACCAAGTCAGGAGCTAGTTCCACCACATCTTGAAGAGCAGATTCGATGTCAAACCAATGAGCTGTTGAAATTGAGATATCAAGAATTGTTTCTTCCGAAGAAAATCCATATATACTCCAATGAGATGAACCAGGGTCGATTCCAACTACTAATGGTTTCAATTCAGCATCAAGCCGTTTAAGTCTTGCAATTCACCGTTATAATTCGAAAATATCGATTTCTTGTACTTCAATAGAGTATTACATTTCCTGAAAGCTTATTTGGTACGTGAACACAAGTAATGCGACAGAATTGTAATGTAGTCACAAAGCTCACGAACATCCGAATTTTCGGCGCGTTCCTGCTCAGTCCTAATACCTTCAATAGCCTCTTTCAGATAACGTTGCTTAACAGCCTTTACATCATCAAGTACGTCATGAAAAGCCTCAACTACAGATCTAACATCTTCTTCAGTCTTTTCACCGATTTTTACATTGAAAATTCTCTCAAGTGTTGGCCGATGATCCGTTTGAAGAGCATAAGCAAGAAATAAACTTCTTTTGGATTCTTGGATGTCCCAGAAGTGCTTTTTTCCAAATTCTTCTTCTTTGCCAATGATATCCAAAATGTCATCTTGGATTTGGAAAGCTATTCCTGCCTTTTGAGCAAAATGACCGATCATTCCGATTTCATCGAGGCGATCAGCTGCAAGAAATCCGAGGCGAAGGCATCCATTGAAGACGCCCGCTGTCTTCAGATCCATGATTCGTATTGCATCCTTAGGTGTGAAGTTAAAATCATTATTTGCGCGAAATTCTAACTCGATAATCTGACCTTCTCCAACCATTAAGGATACTTCGAGAAGGATTTTCAAAGTTGGTTCGTGGTTAATGGTGGAGAGAGCATAGGTTAGTAAAACGTCACCATCATTGATGGCACGAGCAATTCCATGCCGACGGTGATATGATTCCTTTCCTCGGCGAAGAGGAGCTCCATCGAGGATATCATCATGAATTAAAGACATATTGTGCATCAATTCCACACAGACGGCGCTTTTCATGGCAGCATCTATGGCAACACCTATATCCCCACTCAATAATTTAGCGACATTAACAACAATAGATGGACGAATCATTTTACCCCTTGTTTGAGTAACATATTCTTTGATTCTGCCCTTCAGTGGTTCAGGAAGGCCTTTTATTGTCTCATCAAGTGCATATCTAATGTTTTTGATTAAGGCGGGACTAAGATATTCTTCCATCGTCATATGGTAACAGTCCGAGGAACTCTATTCTTTTGAAATTTAAAACATTCCTTGAGTTGGAAATAAATAGATAGTTTATGAAACTACCCTTGAATTGGAAATGAATGAATAGACATGGCTATTTACCAATGGTTTTTTTGGCTTTTCACCTAAAGTTACATAGATTAACCATGTCCTAAACTCCCTTATCGAGAACTTTCTTTCCATCAGCTACCAATAACCACCGTTTTTTCAAGATATTACCTCTCGTGAGCGGAAAACTGTATTATCCAGGTTTTTATAATTTGAATCCTTCTTATCATCTGATAAACCAGTTCTTGGCTTTTTCCTTATTATAAATTATACCACATCATGAAAAAATGGTTTAAATAAAAGAATTAGAAACGTAATCATTTTAATCGTGTCCTCTTCCATTTCTTTCATATAATACCCGCCCGTTCAGAAACAATCGCAATGGATATTATTGTTGATTTAATTGATGATAATTTGACTATTTCTAAGATTCAGAACATCCATTAATAGTTTTCATGAAACGACATTATTGTTCTATGTTCATTTTGATCAGTATTTTTCATGGATTGGTAGGAAAACAGCGAAAAGTTGTTTCAAATAATTGTTTTGATGTTATCTAAAATAATGTGGAAAAGGTTGTGTTAGTTTATGAAGTATTTTGTGGAGAGCAAGAAAAGAAAGGGAGAAGGAAGAACCTCTTAGATAGTAGGTTCAGGTGGATATTTGTAGTCGAAGCAGGAAACAGGACTTTTCCAACCAATATAGTCAAAAAATTTTCGGGATGCTTCCGCATCGAATCTTATTCTATGATAGACGTCCTTTTTGGGAGTGATCGTTCTTCCATTTGCAAGTTGAACTTCGTGTGCTGTAACCAGGTATGGTTCGATACCGCTATCTCTGATTTCTGCGATCAAGAGGGTACAGAGTCGTTCTACGTCTGACAGATCAAAGTTATCTGTACAAATCTCAACAAACCAATGAGTCGATGTTTCACCATTTATATTAGTATAGTGTTGTTTGGATAACCTTCCATCTTCCAAGTAGAGATAGGTGCAAAGACGGGGTGTGATGAAGAAGTCTGGAGGCAGAACTTTCATCCGTTTCCTATCGGGGTAGAGTTCTTTTTCTTGAGGAGTTAAGTCGCGGTAGAACTTCTCTTCTAAAGCTTTCAATTGTACACTGTAATTAACGCGAACAATAGTCATTGAGACAGTATCATTGTCGTCATTGACGCAGGGGACTTGACGTTCGAAAATTTTAACCGTATAACCTGATGCCTCTGCAATCTGTGCATGGAAATGTAAAAGATACTCTCTGCTTTCCCATTTTAACTTGATCTCATAACCAGAGGTATTAACCCCAGATGGCATTGTACCATCGGCAGCTACACTGCCGTACAATAGTTCTCGAAATTCAGGCGTAATAGGGATATTGTAGAGAGACGATAGGCTTTTTTTATGTCTTAGAAGTGCACTTTCTGTTCTAGTACGTGTTTCAAAGCCATTGCGTGTGATAATGCCCATTACTGTGGTATGAGTGGAATCAAAGATTTTGGCTGTATCGCGAATGGAGTACTCGAAGAGGAGATAGTAAATACAGACATACAACTCGTTAGGTGTGCGACTGAGGTTTAATTTTTTTGCATTGTTAGTGATTGTCATACCTGAAACGCTGCTACCAAGTTCGGATAGCATCTTTACTATCCTTTTGGGAGACAGTCGGAGGAAGTGGTAAAAGACCAGCAAAAACAGTTTATTCCGCCAAGGTGTTGCCGTGTCCAGTATGATTCTTCCTTGTTCTTGTTCTTTTTGTTTATCATTTGTAAGCGACCTAACCTCTTGGCGTGTGGGGATAGAAGACCTTTCAAGTGGTTTTAGAATATGTATTAGTTCGCCATTAGATATTTGGGTAGATGTCACCATTCCAAAGATGTCGTAGGTTTTGCCGACTTCCCAAAGGTTGCCATGATGACCATTGAGGTAGATCTTAAAGATTCGCCCGTTGGAGTCCTTGCTTTTGATGACTGTCCATTGTCCCAATTCTGTGCCTTCCAATACCTCTGTAACGGTGATAGAGAAGGTTTGTTGGTGGTTAAGGGGGATGTCTGAGGTAATGGCTGGTTTTTCGGGGGGTGTGGGGATTTCTATTAGGGTGTGAGGTATCCCCAACTTTCCTTGTGACTTGATTATCTTCGGTGGGATCTTTTTCTTAGCAGGTGGAAGGTGTTCTATTTCTTTTTCTTTCTGGACGGTTTGTTCTTCATTCAGTGAATTACCAACAATAGGAGAAAGGTAGTCCAAGATGTTGCACCCAAAATTCTTCTTTATTGATGGTGGTGTATCTGGATCGGATTTGTCCCTTGTGTTCTTCTTTCCTTGTATCATGGACTACCACCTGAGAAAATTGGACTGGAATAATTCTTGGTCGTCTACAATCATTCGTCCTTCGATAGACCTTTTGGTATTCCATTTATAAACGAACAGAGAAATACTGTTAAGGTCTTATCATAAATCAAATTACTAGTAAATTACTAAGATTATTGGAATTGATAACTAATCGCTGATATGGGGGTGAACGCGCCTTTTTAGTTCGTGGGCATTTCTTACATAAAAAGAAGGGAAGAGAGAAGGTTAACTGACAAATATTTTTTCGGTCATATTATATGTGTGTCCATTGTTAATATTCCCAGAAGAATTAAACAATGAAGATAACTAAGAAGAAAACATGAGTAATAATATTTCAGATATCATTGAATTTTGCCGGTCAAACGTATTAGCTATAATTCCAGCATACAATGAAGGAGAAAATATTGCTCAAGCCATAGATAAAGTCTTATCCTATGTTTCCAAGATCATTGTCGTTGATGATGGAAGTATAGACCAAACAGGAGCTATTGCTCGCACCAAAGCAGTTAAAGTCATTCGAAACGAGACAAATCAAGGAAAAGGGAAGGCATTGCGAATTGGAATGAAGGCAGCTATCGAAGAATCAAATACAGATCTAATCATCACCATCGATGCAGATCTTCAACACGATCCAGCAGAGATAGCTCGACTTGTTGGAACCATGCTCAAGATGAAGGCCGATTGTGTGGTAGGCAATCGCCAACCTGATTCCCAAACAGCTATGTCAATGCCTTTTAGTCGTCGTTTTACCAATATGGTGACTTCAAGTTATTTCAAGCAAGTCTTTGGAGTTAAAATCGGTGATTTACAATGTGGATTTCGTTGTTACTCTGCTAGACTAGTTCAAAATGTTCTCCCTTTTTTGAAAAAAGACCACTTTGATTCAGAGACAGAAATCCTTATAGAAGCATGGATTCAACAGTACAAAATTGTCGAATGCCCAGTACGTATGATCTATTCAGAGGAAGGAATCAAAAAAAGCAAAACACGTCCCTTAATAGACACTTATCGGTGGTTTATGGCAGTTTTAGAACGTTTAACTGAAAGTAGAACTTTTAGGAGACCATGGCCCGCAGAATCCATTCGATTCTCAAGATCAATCATTTTATTTGAATCTTTCTGGATAATTCTATTCCTTATAGCAGTGTTTTTATAATCCTACTTTTTTATCTTTTTTCCAATAGTCTATAGTCTTTTTTTCTATTTTCATTGATCAATCGGAGTGGCATCAATCAAAGAATAATCTTATTTCTTTTTAGATAATTAAAAACTTCTTTATACTTCATTGATAATTTTAGAATACTCTGAATCTTCTAACAAAAGGAGAAGTTATGTCTAATCAGAGCGATATAACCGAGGATTTCATGTTTAATGTGTGGTGGCGTATCATTATGTCACGTAGAACTTCCTATAAAACTGTAATGAAAATGATTCTCGTTGGTGATCCTGGGGTTGGAAAAACATCCCTTGTCGCCCGTTATGTTGAAGGGCGTTTCATGCAAAACTACCATCTAACCGTTGGTTTGAATGTTTCTTCTAAAACTGTTCCTCTTACCGATGGGACCGCGGTTAAAGTATCAATTAACGATATCGGAGGTCAAAAACGATTTGAGTCACTCCGAAATGTATTTTATCGTGGTGCTCACCTAGCCATGTTAGTTTATGATTTAACACGTCCCCGTACACTCGTAAATCTCAAAGATATGTGGTTTAAAGAACTCCTAGAACACTGCGATATGGACATACCACCTGTAACATTATTGGCAGGTAATAAGGCAGATTTGAAAGAAATGATCATGATAGGAGAAAAGGAAATTAAGGAAGCTATGAAAGAAATGAATGTCATCACACACATCAGCACCTCTGCCAAAGAAAATACTAATGTCACAGAAGCCTTTGCAAAATTGTGTGAGGCGTATCTTACTCAACAAAAGTCATAGGGAGAAATCCACGTGCTCATGGATGAAAAAAAGCTTACTACGCTTATTGAAAATGTAAGAGTTATTCCTTCTTATTGTCTAGAAGATTTCATAGAAAAAAAGACTAAGAAAAAGACAACCATGCCGGAAAATCCCGATAAACGAAAACAATTTATCTCTACACTTCTGCAATCTTTAAATACGGAAAATACAGCGGAAATTCGAAGACTTAGTTGGCGGACAACACTAAATTCTCCCTTTCTACCATATTTAGCACTCTCAGATCATAAACTTAATCTTCTAGATCTCAACAATGGAACTTTTAAAGCCTCTGACTTTCTAGAATACCATAGAGTTCGTGTAAGTGGTCATATTCAATCCTTCAAACTGACTGATGAAAGTATTTTAATTACAATTGAGTTTAGATCACGATCTCCTTACTATCGGTCTATCTATAGAGGAATTGGGCTTCCCGAACAACAAATTATGCTGATAGAGAACAAAGGTTTGGCTTTGGATCTCTTTGAGTCTTTAATAATGCCAAACCTTTATGCAGATCTCAAAAAAATCCCCATAAATGCAAGAATGATAAAGAAGGCTGCATACACTTTGGAAGCAAAAAGTCTCCAATTTGAAATTAGTACTCAGACTTCAGGCGTTCAAGGACTAGGAGCTGTCATCCTACAAGGAGAAAATGTCCTTCAAGGAATTGAGTCTGTCAAAAGTAGACATGAATTAGATTTCTTCTTTGACGAATTAGGCCCATGGACTAGTGTAGCAACTCAATTCTTTGCGCTCACTATACGAAGAGGAATTGACATTCTTCAAGTCTCTTCAGAGGGACTTGGAAAGTTGGGGGATATTCTGACTAAGAAATAGAAGCAACATGCATTTTGTGTGACAACAGATGATTCAAAATCTGCTAAAAAGATCGAATTGATATGATTCGCTGGTACTGTGAAAACACATGATAATAAAGCCCTTATCAATTACTCTCATAATTTTTATCCTTGTTTCAAATCTAGGAGATTTAAATGCTCAATTCGAGCATAACAATCTGATAACCAACGAATCGCTTTTTAAAACAGATAAACAAAACCAAATCTCCATTCCCAAATTAAACCCGAAAAAAGAGAATAATAATCCGAACAGGAACCTTAGGCTACTGATTCTTTTTAAATCTAAGATTTTTGTAAATATTTCAAGAAGGAATGTAGATATTCTTCACCAATATCGCTATATACCAATGATCTTGGTAAAAGGAAGTATAATTGAACTTGTAAGTTTTGTAGAAGACTATAAAGAGGATATTCAGGCAGTTTATGAGGATAAATCTTTCAATATTGGAGATGAGATTCAAACAACACGGATACCTAATGATATAGGGACATCGAGCCCCGCACTGATCACAGGTGCAACTCGACTTTGGGATATGGGATATAAAGGACAAGGAGTAAAAATTGGGATAATAGACACAGGAATTTCTGAAACTCATCTTGACATAGCAGGAAAAGTTGTAGCAAAGAAAAGTTTCGTCAGTACTATCTATGGTTATTCGGAAAACATCACTGATACAGATGATGCTCATGGACATGGTACTAGCATGGCAGGAATCGCTGCAGGCGCTGGTATTGCTGAAAATTCTGGCATAACCTGGCCTGGTTTTGCACCTGAAGCAGAACTAATCAATGCGAAGATTTTTCACCCCAACAGTGCTTGGGAAGAAACGACAAGCGCCATTATCGCTGCAGTAGAGTTTTGTGCGGATAATGGGGCGGATGTTATTAATATGAGCTTTGGTCAATATCATAACTTACCGAATGAGCCTCGCCAAGCTATTATAAATGAGTTGTCTAAAAATGGGAAAGGCATCGTTTTTTCAATATCAGCAGGGAATCAAGGATATAGCGGCATAGATGGGGGAAGTTTGGATAATCCAGGTACAGCCTTACAAGGCATATGTGTAGCGAATGCAGACAATAATGGAAATATCGTATCTTCAAGCTCCTCAGGCCCAAAAATTGACTATTCGATGAAACCAGATATTGCTGCTCCAGGTACGGGAGTCATGTCACCTGCAAGAGGGACAACCACAAGTTTCACTTCTGTAAGCGGAACCTCACCAGCTGCGGCGTGTATTAGTGGCGCTGCTGCGCTATTGGTAAGTTACTTGAAAGCAAACGGTATACCTTACACAACAGGAACTATAAAAGGAACGCTTTTGAAAGGTGCTATTGATCATGAAACGGCTCCTGATTGGCGAGAAGGAGCAGGATTTTTAAATATAAGCCAAAGTTTAGACATCCTTATTTCGGCGCCGCGTTTAGCATCCTATCCGGTAATACTTTATCCTCATCCTCAAAATTTGCCTTTTTATCCTACTACCCTGCTATTTCAAGGGCAGTGGTTAGATTTTAATCTTACATTAGTCGCAAGTCCAAATTTAAACCTATCGACGTTATGTTCCCCTACTCTTGAGCCATATCTCCAAGTTCCACAGGTTATAGAAGCAGGAAATTCAACATTATGTCAAATCAGAATAAACATTCCTGAGGACGCTGTGATAGGATTCGTTAGAGGGAATATCACCTTTAGTACGGCCTTAATTGATTGTAAAATCCCTGTCGAGTTCCAGATAGAGCAACCTGCAGCAAAAATTCTATTTGATGAGGTTCATACAATGATCACTCGCAGGAGTATAGGTGGTTTAAACTATGGAGACCAAAATTTCTTTTATGGTATTTTCAGAGACTACATTCATATGCTCATGGATAATCACATTCTTGTGCAGCCTTTTGTTCGTAGTGAGCTAACTGAAGCACTTCTATCGGCTTATGACGCACTGGTTCTCCCAGATCCAGCCACTTATGTCTATGACCCTTACACTGATTGGATTGAACCTACAGAACTAACATCCCCATATTGTGATTTTTCCGAGGTGGAAGAAGCAGCTATAAAACACTATATCTCTAATGGAGGAGGATTACTAGTGTTTAGCCTAGGAAACATTAGAGAAACTACTTATCTTCCCGAATTGAATCAGCTTCTCAGTGATGAATGGGGAATTGAGTTTAAGACAGACACCATTGGATTAACATCAATTGAGATTAAGTACCCGAGCTGGAATATATGGGGGAATCTCTCATATGAAGGAACAGAATTAAGTGTTTCAAGCGATACAGCAACAGTTATCGCGGATCATGATGGAAAGGCTTGCATTGCAGCGCATGTCACAGATGGTGGGGGAAGAGTATTGGTTATAGGTTCTGATCTAATGTTTGATAACCAAAGGCAACCAATGTACTATAATCGGAATGGCAGCCTTGTTTTCACACAGTGGATATGTAAAATTATACCGAGTAATGTTTTTGTCCCTAATGCTACCAATACTACCAATACTACCAATAACGAATTTTCTATTAATATCTTCATAATATTCTTCATTACTATAATTGGGGCCTGTTATTTAGCACGAAAAAGGCGATACAAAGATTAGGCATCCAAGGGAAGTTGGAGAAAATGATTATACCTACCGATATCGAAATTTTCTCACCACCGCTCCATAAACTTAAGAAAGAAGCAAACGTCCTTTTTTATCAGGTTGGGTTAATGAATGTAGCCTTCGGTGCAGGCACCATTATTCTACCGCTTCTTCTTTGGAAAAATGCAAATATATCGGGGAGTGAAATCGCAATTATCCAGATTATGAACACGATCACCGCTATGTTGACCGCTTCCTTTTTTGGCAGTCTTAGTGACCGAGTTGGTAGGAAACTATTGATAGTTTTTGGGCCAATAGTGTCTGGACTCTCTTTTATGCCATATATTTTTACCGATATGTTTGGAATTCTTTTACTGGCGGGAATTATCCGAGGATTAGGAACAGCAATGCTTTCAGGACCTGCAACTGCATTCGTTGCAGATATTTCGCCCGTCAATTCAAGAGGTGAAATGATGGGAAAACTATCTATTGCAAACCTTGGCGGATCAGCTATAGGGTTTGTAGTTGGGGGCTTTTTCTGGGATTACTGGGGTAAAAACGCTCTTATTATCTTTGTAGGTATTGCACTCGCAAGTGCAACTTTCCTTTTCCTTTTCCTTAACGAAATTCGTCGACCTTTAATGATAGTCCCTATTAAAACAGCATTGGAAAGAAACCCATTCATAGAAGTCTATGAAGCATTAAGAGATTCCCAATTTCGACGATTTGCGGCGATTTGGCTTTCTACAGCTTGTTTAAGCGGGATAGTCATAACTTACACTCCAATTCTACTCGATAGTTTGGTCGGATCTACAAGTGGAAATGGGAGTGAATCGAAGACGGGGAGCCTTGTAGGTACTCTTTTTCTTCTTGGGGGGGTACTCACAGGCTCAACACAAGTTATGTGGGGTAAAATGTCAGATAGGCTAGGAAGAAAACCTTTTCTGCTCCTTGGCGCCACCTCTCTCGCTACTTTGGTCAGTATGCTGTCTATTGTCATCAATGAAGAAGCAGAAGTAATACAAGCCTATTTTAGAAATCCAATCGACTATAAGAAGTACATAGCCATTCATTTACCTTTTGAAACTTATCAAATTCCTTTTTTAGTATTTTCTTTGCTTCTTGGAGCTATGTTCCTATCCATGTCAGCTTTTTTTCCTTCCTCTAGCGCACTTCTCGCGGATGTAGCTCCTAAAGAGACACGAGGGGCAGCTATGGGGATTTACAAATCATTGTTAGGAATTGGAAATTTAGCAGGTATTCTAATGGGTGGCATTGCGATTGATCTTTTTGGGAGACAAGATGCACCGTTGGCGATCGTCATCTTATGTTTAATTCTAGCTATTGTGAATCTTGGAACTGTGGTATTCTATCTTATTGAAACAGCCCATATAAAAGAAATTTTCTACCAAGAAACATTATAAAATTAAATTTGCATAAGAATAAGAAGTAACAAAGGTTGATGGAAGATTTAACTATTAATTGGCTTCAGTTGTGACACAGACCGCTTCTGTAACGTTTATTAGATTAGAACAATTTAAAACGTATCATTAATAGCATCTGAACCTTTTAGATCGTCCAAAATTTTCTCGCAATGTTAATATTCTCGCAATGTTAAGACAAATTAGGAAAAGCTCAAATTATGAACCAGCATTATTTACTGTTGGAAAAGCTTAAAGTGTGAGGAATGCTCAAAGTGCAAGAGATATACCAAAAGATACAGGAAGCCCTCACAGCATTGCTCAAATGCGATCAAAACGTCAATTTAGTCCTACTCGGAGATAGAACAGGCCATACGACCTTAAAAGTATCTAGACTCCTTGCTGCTCATTGGAGGAATGCCTAATGCAAGAAATAAGCCAAAAAATGCAGGAAGCCCTCACAGCATTGCTCAAATGCGATCAAAACGTTAATTTAGTCCTACTCGGAGATAGAACAGGACTTACTATAACGAAGGTATCTAGACTCCTTGCTGCTCAGATGATGGGGGTAAGAGTAGACTTAGAGTCGTTAGGAGCAATTGCTAGTGCAGTGTTTTGTGGTGCTGAAGAGCAAGGGAATACGCTCACCCTCGGAGTGCTGAAAGCAATGACCGCGGAGTTTGGAGAGGGGAAGATCCTCACAGCAGCCACAGGTAGCGGCGGAATTATTTGTGTAGTCGCGGGTGGGGAAGCTCAGATTGGAATCATCAGAGTACAGATGGGTAAAACGGCGAAACGACTATCAGGTATTCTCAAACAATTTCTAGCTGTAGACACCACTCCCACCGTAGAAGCAGGCGATGAACTCCTTGATGCACTTGATGAACTCGATGAGTTCTAAATGGTAAGATGAGGTTCAACCGTTGCTCCCTCTTAGTAAATCGCACCCTATCATTTCTAATCAGATTTTCCCTATGAGGTGACTGTTCTGGCCGAGGAATTCCTCATAATGATTTTAGAGCAACTAGAAGGCGTAGAAGCAGCGCAAGTAGCGCAAGTGCTGATGGGAAAAGAGAGCATGACTGACGACGAGATTGCCCAACAGCTGGAAGTTCCCATTAAGGTCGTGCGACGAGCATTGTACCGGTTACATGCATCCAGCTTGGCACGCTTTCATCGAACTCGCGATCCTGAGACTGGTTATTTTGAATTTCATTGGACTCTGGCGAAAAAACGGCTGCAAGATCTGGTTCTCAAAAAAAGAAGCAAAATTATCCAATTATTGAAGCAACGGCTCAGTTTTGAAGATAAACAGCTGCTGTACGGCTGTGATACGCCAGGGTGTGCTCCGATGACTTTCGAAATGGCCTTTGAAGTGGGATTTACCTGCCAGAGCTGTAATCAGCCGCTCAACCAATTAGAAAATGAAGATGTAATTACCTTTCTCCAAGCTAAAATCCGTGAAATGGAGAACCAGTTACGGTCTGGGCTCAATGACCTCACAAAGTAATGTTATTCCTCGGATTCAGAGAATATCCCATTAATGAATTTAATTTCTACTAAATCTCTGTAGGATCATGGGGGAAAACCTTTAAACTTACAAGAGAGAATTCATATGTGCTAGATTTACCCTAAGCTTTTTGAATTTCCGCCACACTGTATTGCTGCCCACAAACTGGACAGGAATGATATATTTTCAAGTATTCTTGAAGATGCTCAACATGTCCTACCCCTTCACAGAATGGGCATGAGCCTACTTGGGATCCAAACTCAATAATTCCTTGACACACAACACAGAGTTGTTTGCTAAGACCACATTTAGGACACCAGTTAGAGTCAGAAGTTAATGGATATGAACATCCATAACATCGAACTCTATAAGGATCTCCACCTCGACTGATAGGGCGATTTTTTATTATAACACGATCTTCATGCAATTGGCATTCCAAAAAACCCAAAGCGACTAAAGTACAGATCTGCCATCGAACAAGTACAAGACTTTGTCCCAGGGTTTTTGAGAGATCAGTAAGGCTAATCGTATCAGAAATCAAAAGGGTTATGAACTCAACATAACGCCCTGAAAGCGCCTCTAATTGTGGAACCAATTTACGCCGCTGAGTTACACGAATTTCATTACCTCTAAAAAGAATCTTAACATACCCAGCACCGATCAAAGCAAAAATGTTAGCTATGATCCTTCTTGGAGAGAGTTGAAGAAGAGAAGAAGTTTTTTGAGGGTCTATAATCCGAACAGAATTTAAATAACCAAGAACTATCAACATGTCCTGTGGAAAACCAAGGATAGGAAGTGAACGAAATGGAAGTCGTTTAAAAAATAATTTTGAGTTCTCAATTTCGATTTTTGCATCATCATCAGAATTTAAGGCATCAATAAGCATTAGTGCACTTGAAGGAGAGAGTTGAAGCTTTTCACAGAGATCAGGAAGACTGGGATCAGAAGTAGACTGTATATAACCAATTGTTCTTGCCTTCTGGAACGAAGCTTTACTTTCCATTAGAAAAGCTAATGAGTTCGATAACAAAAAGGAGTCTTTTTTCAATCGACCCTTTATTACCCCTTTTAAAGCAAGTTTGCCTAATATATCTAAAACTAGGTGTGTATCCATTCCAAGCTCAGAGAGCGACATCTTTGAGTTTTCTCTACTTTTTAATTCAAGTTGTGTAACTAGGAAAAATTCAACTAAGTCAAGACTACCCCTTGTTATTTGGGGAGGATAATCAGATAACTCAAGAGATAAAGTTCCATTAAGATCTTTTTTAAGATTTACTTGAAGAGGGAGATCATTTTGTGCGATAACAGTAAAAATAGCCTTCAAAAGATCATTTTTAGAGATTTGAAAATCATTTGCGAGTTCTATTATGCCATGTCGATGATAAATCAATAGTATGCCTAGAATCTGAGCATAAAAACCGCTAAAATGGGCTATATCATTGCTTGATCGCTCATAATTTGCCATCTTTAATTTACAGGTAATGCTTTTTCCTATGGTGTTTCGAGAAACTATAAATAAATCAGTGGTAATAACATCCGCTGCTAAGAGATATAAAAGTCGCAAAAAAACCTGTGAATCCTCTAACTGAAGAGTTTCAGCTATTTTTTCGATTTTTATGCGTTGCTTTAAACTAAGAAGCATTCCAATAATAGCTTGTGATAAAATAGGAAGCTTTGAAAGAGAAACTGAAACCAATTCCGTTGTTGAAGTGATAATAAAACGTTTCTTTGTATGAAAGCGACCCTTAAGATAATTTTGACCTATTAATGATAGAAGACAATGTAAACATGTAGTACCTGACAAACCAGTAAAGAACTCAGTATCCTCGAGATTCATTTCTCTAAAACCTTTCAACCACCCAAGTACAATCAATTCATTGATGGAAAGATTGTCAATAGGCAAAATATCCTTTGATTCATACGAGTTTTCCTGCAAATGAAAGGAGAGCGGGCTATCTCTTACTAAAATGTCTTTTTGAACTAATTCGTCAATTAATCGTTCGATTTCATTCGGTGGAATTTCTGTCAAATTGAAAAGTTGATCAAGGGTTAATATAGAATAAACATGAAAAGCTCCGCTAAGAATAGCTGCTTTTGAACGATTTATATTGAGTTGAAGCGCCTTTGCAGATTCAAGAATTGCCTCTACCAGTAATTCCATCTGAGGAGAGTTCCTTGCCTTGTCAGTTTCTTTTTATGATTGTTTGTTTTTATTCCTTATTTTTCAATCAAATTAAAATATCCGTCGATTATAGTCCTGAAGAAGTGTCCACTATAGGAAATAGTATCTCTGGAAATTTAAATGGCTAATTTGTTTGGAGGTTTTAGAAATCCTTCAGAATGTCTTTGAAATTCGTAAAAAAGATGGAATGGGACGGATTGGAACACTGGAAACCCCCCATGGGAAGGTAGAGACTCCAAATTTAGCCCCAGTTATTCATCCTAGTCCACAGAGGACGATAATCACACCGAAAGAAATGAAAGACCTATTTGGAACGCAAATTGTGATTACAAATGCATACATCATTAGGAGAGAAAAAAACTTAGCAGAAATAGCTAAGACGGACGGGGTACATAAATTACTGGGAGATTTCAATGGGGTAGTTGCTACTGATTCGGGCGCTTTTCAGCTGATGGAGTATGGAGAGGTTGAGATTTCTAATCGGCAGATCACATTGTTTCAGGAAGAAATTAGAAGTGATATCGGCGTTTTTCTTGACATCCCCATTTCACAGGGTTCTAAAACGGAATTTGAGGAAGCTGTGCGCCAGACAAACGAACGAGCGGATGAACATATCAGTTGCCGCTCAAAAAAAGATATACTTTGGATGGGTCCTATACAAGGCGGTCCTTATCCTGATCTAGTAGAGAAAGCAGCCCAAAAAATAGGTAAAAAACCGTTTAGTCTTCATGCATTGGGGTCTGTTGTCCCCCTACTCGAGAACTACAGATTTGAGACTGTTTCAGAAATGATTTTAGCTGCCAAGGGGAATATCCCTTTAGAACGTCCAATACACCTATTTGGTGCAGGACACCCCTCTTACTTTGCAATTGCTGTTTTATTAGGCGTAGATTTGTTTGACTCTGCTGCCTATATTCTTTTTGCAGGACAAGGGCGTTACTTAACTCCACATGGAACGTTACATTTGGAAAAACTTCAACATTTTCCCTGTTCCTGCCCCATTTGTATGGAATACAATCCTAATCAACTACGAAAGCAGAGTGTAGAAGAAAAAACACGAAATTTGGCCTTACATAATCTTTATGTTTCATTCGCAGAATTAAATAAGATTAAATCATCAATAGGAGAAGGAAGGCTATTTGAATTAGCTTTAAACCGCGCTATGACCCATCCTAAACTCACCAGGATTCTGAATGTACTTAAAAATGAAAACACTAAGGTTATTATGGAGTGGCTTGATCCTATTACCAAACCAAGAGCCTTGATGATTACCCACCCGCAATTAGCTTGTCAACCGTTAGTTTTCAGATTCATGAAACGATGTCGAGAAAGATTCTTTCAATGGCATTCAAAGCTGATTATTGTTTCTCCTAGAACAAAAAGCCCTTCTACCCCCGATGCACAAGTCATTCAGATATCTCCGCTTTTTGGACCAGTGCCTTTGGAATTGAAAAGCATTTACCCGCTTTATCAGCATCTCACAATTGATTTCAACTTAAATCGAGTAGCAGCGATTACAGAACAATTCCTTGAGAAATATAAGAACAAATTTGATCAAATAATTATTGATGAAAGGCTAAAACCGCTATTTTCTAGTTATGGGGAATATATTAAGTTAAGAAAGCAAGATTTTGGGACAGAACCTGAAGATTTCCTTAAAGCAAAGATAAAAGCAGTAGTCGATTATCAATTTGGTCGAAATGCGGGAAAGCTAATCAAGAATCCACGCGGTGAATTTTCAAAAACGGGACTTCTCCGAAAAATCTTTGATGATGAGATTTTTCTTGGAACAATTAGAGCACATGACTTTTATCTTATTCCTCAGCCTGCGCTAGCCTTACGGCTCTTTAATTCCTTACCTACAGGAAAAATGCAGGTTATAGCAGCTCAAGAAGCAATTCCTTTTATTAAGAAATGTAAAGCATTGTTTGCAAAATTTGTAGTAGGTGTAGATCCAGATATTAGAGCAAATGAAGAAGTTCTAATTATTAATGGTGACAAAGAACTAGTAGGGAGTGGAAAAGCAGAGTTAAGCGCGAAAGAAATGCTGGCTCTTAAAAAAGGTGTAGCAGTAACTACACGTCATCCTATTGATAAATAATTAACGGATGTAAATAATGACCTGCAAATCTTGCTCTAAAAATCATCTAAATAAGAACTAACGGACACAACCGCAGAAGATACTTTGCGGATCACTTCTTTCGTTGCGGGATTGAACGTTTCGGCAATCTGCGTAATTAGCTCAAATGTACCTTTATCTTCAATGCCAATTCTAAGTTCTTCGATCTCCTGCCCTTGAACCTCGCCTCGACAAACCTCGGCAAGACGAGTAGCTTTGGACACGAGCCAATTGATTCGTGTCTGTACCAAACGGCTACAGACCTCTCCATCAAGATCCTTGGTTGAATCTAAGAGTCGCTGAGCAAAAGTTGATGATTGACTTCCATGAACCTTTTTTTTAGGGAGATCAAGAATGACATAACCCTTCTTTTGATATTCCTTTTTCAACCCTGATTCAATACCTACAAAGTCAGCTTCAACGAAAGAAGAGGTAAAGTTAACCTTCTGGGGCGATCGATGAGGGGAAAACATTTCGAGCGTAACAAAAACCAATTCAATCAGTGGAGGATCTCCTATAACAGCAATGGGATTACCAATGATTGCAGCTGCGATCAAGCCATCGATGCCCTTCTTTGCAGCGTTACTCAGGAAGCGGACATTTGGTTGCATAGCCTCGGGTTCACGAAAAGCGATTTCTCTTTCAATAACCCGTTCTTTTACGACAACTTCAAATTTGGCGACACTGCTTAATTCATTAAGTTGATCTCGGATACTAGGGGACAAAGAATAGAATCCTTGAGAGGATAATTCATCTCTAACCTGATTAAAGACTTTTCGAGAGCGTTTTGAGAGGACTGGAGCCTGTCTATAGAGTAATATCTGTTCTTGAGCATTAAAGAGAGTAGCAAGAGCAATAGGAGTGTTTTTTCCATCTATTGGAATCGAAGAAAAAAAGACAAAGCCAATTTTTTGGTTTTGGGGGAAAGGAACAATACTTTCCGTTTGAGTTTCTATTTCGGACTTTATGGACTCTATAAAACTTTTAGGAATTTTTTCAACGATTTCAGGAATAATAGTTGAATCAATACCGTAGGAGTGAATTATTTCGGGGGTAGATGCTCCATACTGAATTAAAAGAACACCCCTAGGATGGATGGAAACATCATAACCATATTCCCGCATTATGCCTTCAAAAGTTGTCGCGTGAACGAATTGTTCCATGAAATCATTGAGTAGCTTAAAATGGGCTCGTTCTACGATCTGCTTTTTAACTAATGATGAATATTCATCCCTTACAATCCGATCGATATTTTTCAGAATCCGATAAACGACATTCTGACCAAGTTCCTTGTCAACCTCAGCGCAAATAATGCATCCTGAAGACTCAAGATAAATCATTCTGTAATCTGCAAAATCCACACTTTCGATAGACCGACTTCCCGTGACTTCGATACTGTAACTCTGTAACGCAGAGGTGAAACCTGCCTTGACTAAATCTTTCTGTTTATTTTCTTGCGATAACCTAGATACACTGGCTATAGGAAGCCCCGCTTCGTTAATGACAGTAATTGATCGAATTGGACTTGACATTGAGTCCATCCTCATAAATCCTTCAAAGCCCTTGGCTTATTTCATTAATATCAATGCAAAATAAAAACCAATGCAAATAATCCTAAGGTTTGTTCAAAGGATTGAGTCCAACTAATTTGGTGAAAAATAGCTATTAAAAGGAAAGATAAGAAGAGGGGAGAGAAAAAGTCGGCTATATGACCTTAAAACTTAACAGAGAAAACACTTTCTGACCAGCTAACAGTCGTAGCATAATAACTGATCTTACCGGTCTTATTTACTCCATTCACTTCAAAACCAGTTTTTTTTAGTCAGCTTCCTTGAATTGCCAAGGGAAAACTTTGAGAATTATTCAAGAAGCAGCCCTCATATTTTTAGTCTCTTTACTTCCTTTGCTCACTGTTAATGTTAGATTTGAATTAAACCACAATCCGAGCAAACTTACTAGTCAGCCTTTTAATTCAATATAATCCATTATATAGGGTACATTGGAATATAATTCGTTATATAAAGTACAATGGAATATATCCCATTATATTAGATTCTTGGGGCATAAAGTGATAGAGCATGGTTTACATCAGGCAACTGCTAACTTACCTCCCATTGGTAATTTTTTTTCTTAATTATGGAGCTGCAGTTGCCGATACAAACGTTTATTCTGGTGGGAGAGATCAAAGACCAACATTAGAAGAAAAAACCATAAACTATCCAACATTATCGAATGAATGGGAAGAAAATTTACAAAAAAATAGTGCTGAGTATGAAGCAGTTTCGTACAAAATGGATGATGATACTAAAGATCGAAATATCCTATTAAGTGAAAACTCAGAAGTTAGACCGGAGTCAGAGCAAACTAGAAGTCAAAAATTACCGAGTACAAGAAGTCAATCGGATTATTCTAGTCCCAATTGGATGGATACACGCTGGAGATATCGGAAAAATATTACAATTAGTGCCTCCCAAGTGAGCGCAGATTTAACTAATTTTCCTGTGCTCATTGATCTATATGATATTGATCTCCAGCAAGCGCTCACCAGTGGTAATGACATCTTTTTCACCAACGCATCTGGTGTGAAATTAGCTCATGAGATTGAACTCTTTGATAGATTTTATTCTTCTACTGAAGCACATCTTGTTGCTTGGGTAAAAGCCAATCTTTCAAATACAGATGACACAACCCTCTCAATTTATTATGGAAACCCTTTCGCTGAACCTCAAGAGAATTCAACAGCAGTTTGGGGAAGCGATTATGCTGCGGTATGGCATTTAAATGATGACCCAACAGGAACTATTTATGATAGCACATTAAATGATAATGATGGCTCTTCTATGGGTTCAATGACCTCTAATGATCAAGTTAATGGGCTAATTGATGGATGCATAGATTTTGATGGAATTAATGACTATCTTACTATTCCACAAAGCTCAGAACTGGCCTTTAGTAGTTCAGGTATTGTTTCTGGTTGGTTCAAACTCGGTTCTAATTTCGACAATTCATCAAGTACCAGTCAAATAATTCTTGAAAAATACATAGATGATGAGCATGATTTTACTGTAGTCTTAGTTGGTATAGATTACAACTCTGATCACCCTGATGACGGGTCACTCTGTTTTAAGGTTGAAAATGGTCCTAATGACTGGAGATACACATATACTACTCAGACAAGTTGGAGTGCCAATACATGGTATCATTTCGCTGCCGTAATTAATGGGAACAATAGTAAAATCTATATTAATGGTGTAGATGATACAATGGGAGTAACAGATACAGGCAATCCAAATTTTGGATTTAACGCTGATTTTAACATTGGTGGGAAAGACGCAGATAGTGGCCAATTGGATACAGAACGTTATTTCAATGGACAGATCGATGAAGTGCGTGTTTCTTCCATTATACGCTCATCTGAATGGATTTCAATTCAATACCAAAATCAAAATAATGCAAGCGCCTTTTATTCACTCGGATTTAAAGAAAATTATGAAAGTGAACATGGTTGGCCATATCCAACACTTAATTACAGGAAAAATATCACTATTGACCACGAAAAAGTTGAAACTGACCTTACAAATTTCCCTGTCCTTATTGATTTATACGATACCGATCTCCATGAAAAAGCCCAACTTGATGGCGATGATATTATCTTCACCGACACCTCAGGGACAAAACTAGATCATGAGATAGAAAACTACATAGGGAATTATAATTCAACTCATGCTCATCTAACTGCTTGGGTAAAGGTACCAATGCTCTTATCTTCGATAAATACAGACATTACCATGTATTTTGGAAATAGCACGGTTTCAAATGGAGATTCAGGAGAGGAAACATGGATAGAATATACAGGAGTCTGGCACCTAGAAGAATCTATTTCAGATGAAGGATCAATGACCGATGCGCACGTAGATTCGACTAAGAATGCAAATCATGGGAATCAACATGGAAACGATGATATAACGGGGCAAATCTCAAAAGCTCAGGACTTTGATGGTAGTAATGATTACATAGAGATGGGAGACCCGGATATTCTGGATATGCAAGAAGATAAACAATATACTATTACTGGGTGGTTCTACTGGGATACAACCATCAATAGACACACCCTCCTAGCCAAAAGAACAGATACGTCTGCGTTGGATGAAGGTTACTCTATTTGGTTGAATTATAATGGGGATGGTAATCTCTATTTTGAAGTAGCAGATAATGATGGTGAGGAACGGCGTATTCAAACCACTTCTGATTTTACCACATTGCCAACAGACTGGTATTATTTTGCTTTTACAATAGATCTCAATAATGCTGACAACTGGGCTGTTTATATTAATGGAATAGATGATAATGGATATAGTTCAGGATATGGTATTAATTATATTCACACTCCGGTCAATAATATTGCCTTCACTCTTGGCGCAGAATCTGATGGCGATAATCCCTTCGATGGTAAATTAGATGAAACCAGAATAACGAGTTTACTTAGGTCAGCTGAGTGGTTAAAAACTGAATTTGAAAATCAAAAGGAGCCAAATAGCTTTTATTCCGTTGGTCCATTATCATATAATGATTTTACTCCCCCCACACTCAATAATTTTGGAGTCGACGACCAAGGCACTGGAACGGGAAAATTCTGGGCCAATATAACAGATAATTTAGCGGGTGTGACGAGTGCTTTTATCAGGATAAATGAAACCGATTATGCGATGAGTAATAATGGCACTCTTTGGATTTGTCAACCATCTATCATTTATGGTAGTTATTACGTTTATCAAATTGTAAATGCTTCTGATGCAATAGGTTATAATCTCACCACAGCTTCAAGTATACAGGACTACAGCTTCGAATATGATGTTACTGCACCAATGGTTGACGTTTGGATTTATGATCCTGAGTTGGGGGATTATGGTACCTTTAAGGCGAATGTAAGCGAAGTCTGGGGAGAGATAGATACAGTTATTGTGAATGTGACAGAAACTGCAGGAGGACCACGGAATAACCTTACAGCTGTGATGAGACTTACTGCTTCTGGATATATGAATGATACTCTAGAGATGGAATCAGGAACTATCTGGTTCGAGATTACCGTTAATGATACAGCAGGCAACATCTTTATATCAACTAAACATCAAGGATATGTTCCCAAAAGGAATCATCCACCAACTGTTAGCAATCTTATTCTCTTTCCTGATCCCCTTTATAGTAACGAAGGGCTATTTATGAGTTATTACTATTCTGATCCCGATAATGACAGTGAAAGTGTTGAAACGGAGATTAGATGGTATAAAAACAATGTTTTGCAGAATACCTATAATAATTGGGGACAGATTCCAGCGTTCGCTCTAAACACAGGTGATCAATGGAATGTCTCCGTCCAACCACATGATGGCGAATTTTTTGGGGAACTAATATGGTCTTCAACCATTACTGTGCAAAATACACCACCAGATATTATTAGTTTGGGAATCTCCCCAAATAACCCAACTAATGAGTCCATTTTGACCTGTGAGTATGTTTACGATGATCATGACAACAATCCCGAGAATATTGGAGACCGAAGGATAGAATGGTATCGGAATGGGGTTAATCAAACATTATTGATCAATCAATTCTCTATCCCAGCTACAGAGACTCGGAAAGATGAGATTTGGCTCTTCAAAATTCAAGTATCGGATGGGACAAACTATAGTTCCTGGTTTACCTCACTTGAAGTCAAGATTGGAAATACTTTACCTATGGTTTCTGAAGTTGATATTAATGAAGACTCGCCAGTCCCCGAAAATAAAGATTTAAAAGTAGAATATACCTATTTTGATTATGACGATGACCCCGAAAATGAGTCCCAAGCGGAAATTCGCTGGTATAAAAATGGGGAAATAAATGAGACTTTTAATGATCTACGAGAAGTCGATAAAAAGTATACTTCTGAATATGATGTCTGGTACTATGCGATCCGTGTATATGATGGAAGAAATTACAGCAACTGGGAATACTCTCCATCTGTAAGCATTGGTACCGCTACAAACAACCCACCAAGTGTTAGTAATATTTTAATCACACCTAGCTCCCCTCTTACGGGTAATTATCTGAATATGACGTACACTTATTCAGACGAGGGTGGATCTTCTACAGAGTCGGGCACAATGTACTATTGGTACTGCAACGGTATTCATGTGAGCAAATATGACGGATATCGAATTCTTCCTGCTAATGCCACAACAAAAGGTCAAGAATGGCATGTCAAAGTAAGACCAAAAGATGGGGTGCAGTTTGGCACTCTAGTAGGATCCACCACAAACGTAACAATTGGAAACACTCCTCCTATATCATTCAATTTACAGATAGTCCCCGTAACTCCCGACACCACCACTAACTTGATTGCCAATTTTGAGTATTTTGATATTGACAATGATCAGATGGTTGCTTACTTTATAAAGTGGTATAATGATACAAGCGGTAGTGTGGAGATCTCACACTGGGCTAATCGCACTGAACTCCCTTCGAATTTTACCAAGAAGAATGAGCAATGGAGATTCGAGGTAATAGTTTTTGATGGGGAAGATTGGTCAACAACGTGGCAATATTCTGTAACGATAATTCAAAATTCGGAACCAAAGATTAGCAATATTAGCCTAAGTGGTGGTGAAACAACAAATGAAAACATCACACTACTATATGACTTTTATGACCCTGATAATGATTCAGATTTTTCAATAATTATATGGAAGATAATCCACCTTGGGGGATTTCAACCGAGTGATGAAAATTCTACAACTTTATTTAGTTCGGAATTTACTGCGGGTGACTTAATATGGGTAATCATAACACCAAATGATGGTACCGATAGTGGAATGTTTATCGATTCTTCCACTCTGTCTGGTTCTAATGTACTAATTCAGGTAGGAGATACAGCTCCCCAGATTAATACCGACTTAGGAATCCCTGAAGTGTTAGCTGATCACCCCGATGATCCGTTGAGTTATTCGGCAATTTACCCAATTTTTGTAAATTATTCAGCATTAGTTACAGATATTGACGCGGGAGAAAGTGAATCAGTATATGATATTGCAATAGAGAGTAATGAGGATATCCTGTACGCCAACATTGGTGAAATTACTGGATCCCAATATCGCTGGTATAAGTATAGTTTCATTAATGATAGGTGGGAGCTAGAAGAAGATCTGACATCCTCATTTGTAAATTCCTACTATCTTCATAAGGATGATAAATGGATGGTGAGCGTCCGACCTTGCGACCGATATGGAGCATTTGGGGCATGGGTTAATTCCACTCCGATTGTAATTGATAACTCTAGGTCAACAGTTATGGAGTTCTCTTGGATAAATACTTATCCAACACAAAAGGATGATATAACGTTCTCTTATGATTACTTTGATCATGATTCTGATCCCGAAGACAAGAGCATGACCATAATTCGTTGGTTCTTCAATAATGATACAGAAATCCAAGCAGCGAGGAATCAAACCGTTCTTTCTCATCTATTCGGGCTTTTAGTGAAAAATGACGAAATTTATGTAGTAATCTCCCCCTATGATGGACAAGACTATGGGATCAACTATACAAGCTCCCTATTAACAATAATAAATGCGCCCCCTACTGCCAGTAATGTTCACATCACTCCCTTCACCCCCTTTACTAATGATGTATTGGTTTTGAATTGGACTTACAATGATCCAGATGGAGACTCTCAAAATGTGACCCACTGGATAATCCAATGGTACTGTAATGGTGTTTTGGTAGATGAGTTATCAAATGTGACTGAAGTTGATGCTGCATATACCTCTAAAGATGAGTTATGGTGGGTGATAATCAGAGTATTTGATGACTATAGTTATAGCTTAGAATATCCATCAGAAACTGTTAAAATCAAAAACACCCCAATTAGTATCTCCCAAGTCTTAATTAATAACAATGAAAGTACTAACTTTGCAGATTCGGATCTTATTATAAGTTGGTCATACTTTGATCAAGACTTAAGGGATGGGTTAATAGATTATAGTATCATGTGGTTCATGGATGGAGAACATCAAATAGATTGCGACAACCAAACTACACTTTTTTCTTCTCAAATTTCAAAAGACCACAGTTGGTACTGTGTAGTCCAGTTGTTTGACGGTGAAGATTGGTCTCAGAATACAACGTCACAAACAGTTGTAATCATCAATAAAGCTCCTGTAGCTACAAATATCGATTTCATTAACCACAATTATACCGAGTTTTTTGTTGATGACGAAGATGTTCAGATTTTATATGATTATTTCGATGTGGATGGAGATGATAACTCCTCATTCATCCGATGGTTTGTGAATGGAACTTATGCTGATCGTTTTGATGGGTGTAAATCTATTCCCGCCAATGAAACTCTTCCTGGTGAGATATGGTGCTGTGAAATTATCCCCTTTGATGGAAGTATAACAGGAATACCACTATTTTCTGTTAATATGACCATTGAAAGTCGTCCCACTATTATTGACTTTGGCTACACCGCTTTCCCCGATAAAGAAGGTCATTATCAGCTTTGGATAGAGGCTAGTGATCCCCGTAATCCTATCACTAGGGTTGAATTTACTTTTCTCTCAAAGAACCTCTGGACTCAGTGGAACGGGAGTCATTGGGTACTGAACTATACTTTTCCTTTGGAATACCTGAATTCAAACATCAGTGTAATAAGCATTGTAACAAGTACTGTACGTTCTTTCAGCGAAGAAATCTTTTCAACAACTATTTTTGATGTGCCAGTGAGAGACCATGCCCCACCTAGGGTCCATGGTGTAACCTACTTTTGGGATGACGATAGAAACCCAGCAAGCATTACATTCATTGCGGAAATCGAGGAGTTGGGTTCAGGTATAGAAGAGGTCACGCTTTATTACTATTTCAGACCTATAAAAGAAGAAGAAGCGAAAGAAATGACATTCACCATTAATAATAATGGTAATCGCGCTTCAAACAAATTCCATACGTCAATAGTCATGCAAGATATCAGCATGGATATCAAATGGCAAAACACCACCATGTACCCTCTCAATGCAACCCACTGGGAAGCAACGGTAGAATTTCATCCAGAATCAGACGTAGAAATCCTCTTCAACCTCTTCGTAGCAGACAGTCTAGGGAATTATGACACTAATGCCTATGAGCCAGGTTTAGAGCCTGAAGGACGCCCAAATTTCAATTTACAGACAGGAATAGACCCCAAACTCGTTCAAATAATGCTAATAATTGGCAGCATTGCTTTTATCCTAGTAATAATCTTTTCAGCGGTGGCTATCAGAAAATGGCGAGTAACCGAACTGATCGGTCTAGACATTGATAAAGTCATAAAATCTGCTGAGGAAATAACCGCCGAAGAAATCAGAAGAACACAAAATGACCATACTTTGGGAATTGTTGTCTCCGCTTTTGACCAATATCATGGACCTATTCCGATTTTTGTGGAACCAGAGATTCTTAAAGACAATTTTGACAAATTATTAGAAGTGGCCGATAGATCTTTCAGCGCTGGTCGATTTGTTGAAGATTTCATGACAGAAAGAAACACTATTTTTGAGTTTAATCTGACACAAGAAGTTATCATGGCTTCAATAGCCTTTGGTTTTAGTTTAGAACGTCCTGAGGCACGTGGTGGTGCAGAAAATATCACGCTAAATATCCTAATTTATAAACCCTATGATTCTCTAATCTCTCAATTCCTTGAGGCTTATTCTGAGATTGTCCACGAAATACATGTGCTCATGGACGAAAAGCCATCGGAAAAAGAAGAAATAGCTGAAAAAGTCGTTAAAATTCGAAGATTAATTACTGCTATAGTTTTATCTTATGAAAAAATCTATGGGTCTGTTGAGGATTTTGAAATAGAATATTAATAATGTAACTTAGTAAAGTATAGGGAAGATCTACCTTTACCAAAACCTTTTCTTTATTCGTTTCCTGAAACTTAGAAACTGTAAATTCTTACAATCAATATGTTTGAATTCTATCCGAATATGAAAGTCAGTTAGAATACTGTTTTCAGTTTTCCTCCGTTTGCTTTCATTTAACTTTGTTAATGTTATGTTTAAATTTAACACTAATTGTGAACAATTTTACTAGATAGGCTTTTGATATAAGACGCTCTAATAATATAGACTTTCAGGGGTTTAAAGTGATTTATTATGGTCTATATCAGACAATTGCTAAATTATCTATTGTTAGCAATTATTATCGTAAATTATGTAGCAATAGTGGATAGTATCACATTATCCAATGAAAGAAATAAGAATAGCCCTAGAGAAAAGAATGACGGCAATTATAACCCCCTAATTCAAGCGAGGGAGGAGAGTCCACGAGAAAAAAGACCAAACTACTCGGAATCTGTCAATCAGGTAAAGAAAGATAATCCGTCGTCTATTTCTTCAGAGACTAAACTAAGTGAATTTGGGGGCAGGTCTCCGTCTTCTATTTCTTCAACAGACTATATTGAAGACTATATAGATGCCGTAACGGATTATTATAGCCCTGCTGATAATGGAACGATAGATGATTGGACTAATATGCAAGCTACCGATTCAATATATGCGACCCTTAGTGAGGCATCTGGAGTAGGAAGTATGGAAAATACTAGTTGGTATAGCCCCAGTAACTTTAGTAATAGAGGTGGTAGTTGGGGTTCCGTCGATAATATATATGCATCGGACGATAATTTCGCTGATTGCTATGGTTCGAGTAATAATCATGTGGATATACACGATTTTAATCTTCCTGATCTTACAGGATTGACTATTCTAGGTATTGAAATGGAGATTCAAGGAGAAAAGAAGGCAATTGGAGATGGTGCAAATGTCCATGTTGCTCTAATGTGGAATGGAAGGGCAAGTTCTACAACTGAAAAAGTATTCCAATTTACTACTGTCCATCCTGATCCTACTCCATATTATTCACTGGGTGGTTCTTCAGATACATGGGGTCGAACTTGGGATGGAACTGATTTTACTAACACTAACTTTGGGGTTCATATATACACCAGTAGTCATTCCCAAGAATTAAGATTTGATCATCTTCAAATAAAAATTTATTATACAACAGATAATGAGCGATTTGATCGTGAATTTTCGTTTGATGACGTACCAATTGATAGAAATGATTATGAACTTTGTATAAAACCAGGTTTAATCAGTAACGAACAGCTAAATGTTGATATTTGGAATACAACTTCAACTTCATGGGAACGTATAGGTGAAGTCATAGATTCTGATGACTACACCTGGAAAAACATTAGTCTTTCTTCTTATGTATCAAGTACCAATTTTCATTTTCGTTTTCAGGATGGTATTACTTCTGGTGATCTCATTCAGAATTTTTGGCAAGTTGATGCAGCGTTGATCAAATATCAGCGGGATTATATTGAAAAATATGTGGATGCGGTAACTGATTACCATAGTCCTGCAGATAATGGAACGATAGACGATTGGACTAATATGCAAGCCACCGATAGTGTTTATAGTACTCTAGCTGAAGCACTAATCAGCGCTGGGACATTGGATACAGGAGGATACGACCCTAGCGCGTATGAAGCGAACAGTGGCTGGACTAATCTAGAAGCTACTTACAATGACGGCGGTGGCACTGGCTATACAAGTGCAGCTGGTACCGCGGTCCTTTTTAATTTCAATCTTCCAGATCTTTCAGGAAAGACAATAACAGGTATTGAAGTAGTAGTAGATGGCAAACCATATGGAGGTGGAGGTTATCTAAACATTTCTTTACGGTGGAATGCACGGATGAGTGAAACAGTTCATCAAAAAATAGACATTGTTGGTGCACAATTATATTATTACGGCGGCTCATCTGATACTTGGGGGCGTACATGGACTGCTAACGATTTTACTAATACTAATTTTGGTGTGACAATAGTGGGACAGGGAAAAGTAGAGATTGATTATTTACAAGTTAAAGCTTATTATTCAGGTGAGGAATACGCATTTGATCGTGAGTTTTCATTTGATAGCGTTCCACTGGATAAAGAAGCGTATGAGCTATGCGTAAAAACAGGTTTGATAAGTACTGAACAATTAAATGTTGACATTTGGAATACAAGTACTTCTTCATGGAATAACATTGATGCAGTCAATGTTACTGACGACTACACCTGGAAAAACATCAGTCTTTCTTCTTATGTATCAAGTACCAATTTTCATTTTCGTTTTCAAGATGGTATTACTTCTGGTGATTCCAATCAGAACACTTGGCAAATCGATGCCATTTTGATTAGATATAAACTACCTTCTACCCCTTTCAATGATACTACTCCTCCTGTAATCAATGGTTTTGGGGTTGATGATTTAGGCACTGGAGCTGGAACATTTTGGGCAGCCATCAGTGATACACAATCTAGCGTAGCTAATGCAACTTTAAGATTAAATGGCACAGACTATTCTATGTCCTATAATGGCACAAATTGGATTTATCAGCCGTCTATTAATTATGGTGACTATTTTACTTATCAAATCGTCAATGCGTCCGATACAGCGGGAAATTATATTACTACGCCTACCAGTACTGAAAATCATACATTTACTTATGATACGGTCGTCCCTACTGTTATTGATTGGGAATATCTCCAGGATGTCGGTAATTTTGGCACTTTTAATGCAAATGTTTCGGACGCTTGGGGCGAAATCGACACAGTGATAGTTACGGTTACCAATCGAGGTAGAATAACCGCGATTATGAGAAATACCACATCAGGATTTATTAATGATACCCTTGAGCTAAACTCAGGTACAATCTATTTCACTGTAACCGTTAATGACAGTTATGGAAATTCTTATACTTCTCCTGAACATCAGGGTTATGTGCCTGATAAAAATCATGCACCGTCCGTTAGTGATTTAACCCTGACTCCTGAGCTATTATACAGTAATGACACTTTAACATTGAATTATAGTTTTTCTGATCCAGATGGCGATTCAGAAGGAGGGACCGAGATTAGATGGTACAAAAACGATACTTTACAACCGATTCATAATGACACAAAAACTATATCGGCCATGTATCTAAATAAAAATGATGAATGGTATGCCACGGTTCGCCCAAAGGATGGAAAGGATTTTGGCGACTTAGTACAGGCATCCCCAATTATTGTTCAAAATAGTCCCCCAGAATTAACTGCTTATTTGATTTCTCCAAGTAATCCTGCAACTGGTACAGACCTAGAATGTTTCTATACTTATATTGATAATGATGGGGATAATGAAAATACTACCTATCGTGAGATATTTTGGTACAAAAACGGCTCACTTCAACCAACCTTGAATGATTCTTTAACTGTTAGCTCTTTATTAACAGCGAAGGGTGACATCTGGACTTTTCAGATTCGTGTACATGATGGTACTATCTATTCAGGTTGGTATCAAGCAGCCAATATAACAATTATTAATACCATACCAACAGCTTCAGGGCTTAATATTGAAAATAGTAGTAATTTATACACAACTAATGATTTAGTGGCGAATTGGACGTATAATGATGTGGATGATGATGAACAAGTTTCTTATATCATTCGTTGGTATAAAAACGGAGTGCCCCAACCAGAATTGAATGATGTTATGGTGGTGAATTTTGGAAATACTTCAAAAGGTCAATCATGGTCCTTCACGCTCCAGGTATTTGATGGAGTCAATTATTCTGCTGTTTATACTTTATCCAGTCATGCAGAAATATTGAATAGCGCCCCTACCGTTTCTGAGATTTCAATAACCACGACACCTCAAACAGAGGACATTTTAACCGCTTCTTGGAATTTCACCGATGCGGATAGTGATTCAGAGAGTACTAGCTGGCAAATCCGTTGGTATAAGGATGGTATACTCCAACCCGATTTGAATGATTCCACCACCGTAGCAGCTAGTTTGACTAGTAAGGATGACGTGTGGAACTATACACTCCAAGTTCATGATGGTACGGAATATTCAATTCTCTACACTTCCCCCAAAACTACCATTTTGAATACTGCCCCCACTGTCTTACCTACCGTAACTTCCAGCAGAAGTAATGAAGATCTTATAGCGGATTGGATTTTTACTGATGTGGATGAAGACAATCAAACTGCCTACCGACTTCGTTGGTATAAAGATGGTGATCTTCAATCTGCTTTAAATGATTCGACCACTGTATCTGCTAGCTTAACCATTAGGGGAGAGGTTTGGAATTATACTTTGGAAGTCTATGATGGAGAGACTTGGTCAGATATTTCCAACTCCCCGCAAGTAACCATATTGAATGCTCTGCCCACCATTATTGGTAGTGCGACCTTTACAAATACAACCCCTAGTGCGAGTGATGATTTAACAGTTAATTACACCTATTTTGATAATGATGAAGATGGCAAAGGGGCACCTATTACTTATTGGTTTAAAAATGGTCAAAATATGGCAGGTTATGGCAATTATACTACTATTTTAAGTATAAACACAAATGAAGGAGAATTTTGGTATTATATTATTCGTGTGTATGATGGATTTGAATACAGCAATAACTATACATCAATTGGAATTACTATTGGCTCATTTACCAATTCACCGCCTGTAGCAGAAAATCTAACGCTCACTGCAACACCTTATACTACTAATGATTTAGTAGCAGGTTATGACTATCATGACACAGATGGACATCTTGAGGCTGGCACCTTAATTCGTTGGTATAAATTTGGAGAATTACAACAAGATCTTAATAACTCGCTTATTGTGCCCTCAAGTCGTACAAAAAAAGATGATGAATGGATGTTTCGCGTTCTTCCTAAAGATGGACTCGATTTTGGCTCATGGGAAAATTCTACTACGGTTACAATCCAAAATAGCCTGCCAGAAGCCTCAGAATTATCACTAACATCAATTGCTTACACCACTACTAATTTAGTAGCAACCTGGTCATACTTTGACGCTGACGGAGATGATGAAGGGGCATGGATTATTCGCTGGTACAAAAATGATACGCTTCAGTCGTCTTTGAATAACTCGAAAACTATCTCTTCTAATCAAACTGCTAAAGATGAGGTTTGGTATTGGACAATTCAGGTCTATGATGGTACAAATTACTCTGAACTATATACTTCACCTTCAACGACCATTTTAAATACAGCTCCAACCGCTTCTGGTCTTAACATCGAGAACTCGACCTATTTAAATACAACCGATAATTTAGTGGCGAATTGGACATTTATTGATGTTGATGATGATACTCAAATTTCATTTTATCTTCATTGGTATAAGTTCGGTGAACTCCAGCCCGATCTGAATAATTCATTAACTGTAGACACGGGCGACACTACCAAAGGAGATCTGTGGAAATTTACAATTCAGGTTTATGACGGGAGAAATTGGTCAACGGTGTTTTTTTCTTCGACTGTTTCAATCCAAAATAGTGTTCCTGGAGTTGATGGGGCATTAACTATTGTTACTTCAACCTTTGCACATGGAAATTCTCTAGAACTCCAATATAATTATACTGATGCTGATGACGATATAGAAGAAGGAACAGAGATTAGATGGTATAAGAATGGCATTCTTCAATCCAATCTAAATGATCTATTAGTTGTCGATGGCAGCTATATATTCAAAGATGATATCTGGAATGTTACAGTCAAGGTCAGTGATGGAAGTGTTTGGGGCATACCTATAAGTTCTGCTAGCTATAAAATTGGGAATACCAGCCCTCAAGTTCTTAATACCATAATTCTTAATGAAGGAGAGCTTTATACAACAAGTACTCTCTTTGCTTCATTCAATACCTATGATGTCGATAATGATGAAATTGCTCAGATACAAATAGTCTGGTATGTCGATAATGAAGAAGTGCCTAACTTAGAAAACTTCACTGAGGTCACTCCCAACAATACACTTAAAGATCAAGTTTGGATATTTGAAGTTAGGGCTTTTGATGGTTCTAATTGGTCATTAGTTGAAAGTCCTATGGCTGGGGTGCTTATTCGTAATTCCAAACCAAGCTTAACCAATATTACTTTAGAAGGGGGAACTTCTTCATTTGATAATATTACTGTTAGTTATGATTTTTTGGATCCCGATAATGACACAGAATCTGGAACTGTTATAATATGGCAAGTAATTCGAGGTGGACAGCCTGTGTCAGTTCCACCTGGGAAGATATTACCAAGTAATTTCATTATTGCTGGAGATCTAGTTTATTGTATAATAACCCCTAGTGATGGTGCAGATAATGGCGATGTAGTCATAACAACCATTAGTAGTTCCGATGTTAGAATTGGTATAATCATTGTAGGTAATATGGCTCCGATTATCTTAAATGCTCCAAAAATTGTTGGCACCAACGGCACAACAACTCTCACGGCTCGCAGCAGTCTTTTTGTAAATTATACTGGTTATGATCCCGATAGTGAAGACCCAGTAGCTCCGATTTATGATATTGAGTTAATTGAGGAGAACGGATTTATTCTGGTTATTGGTGCCGAGTATCAATGGTACCGAAATGATGAGCTGACGCAAATAACAACAGCTTTCATTGATTCCAAGTATCTGTTTAAAGGGCATACTTGGATGGTTCGTATGCGTATTCGTGACCGTTATGGCGATTATAGTCTTTGGTACAACTCATCTACGATAGTAATAGGTAATAGTAAGCCAGAAATCACAAGTATTGAATGGAATACAAACACCCCAACAACTAATGATGATCTTATTCTTTCTTATGATTATTACGACTATGATGATGATATTGAAGGAACAACAATTATTCATTGGTTCATTAATGGGACGGAGATTCGTGATTACGAGAATAAAACAACTTTACCTCATGATTACTTTACTAAAGGCGATAGAATATTTGTAATTCTTATTCCCCATGACAGTTATGAATATGGGGCTTCCTATAATAGCACTCAATTCACTAGTGTCATTATAATAGCTAATTCTCTACCTACCGTTAAAAATATCAAGATTAATAATTATGATTTGGTTTATACATTCAACAGTCTCAGCCTATCTTACAACTATTCAGACTTAGATGGCGATTCTGAACTCCCTTCACTATTAAGAGTGCACTGGTACATTGACGGAGAGTATCATGCGGGATATGATAATAGAACAATAATCCTTTCAGAATTTACCGAAAAAGGGCAGAATTGGCGAGCGGAGATTCAGGTATTTGATGGTAATAGCTATAGTATTGTGTATTCCTCCTTAACGATTCTTGTTCAAAATTCTAAGCCAATTATAGTAAGTTTAACGATTAATTCTGGTAGTTTTACTGCATATGCTGATAATGAACTGAGTCTAAGAATTGAAGAAGATGATCCTGATGAAGATGTAATTGTAGATTTTGTTACTTACTGGTACATGAATGATATATTTCAAACATATTTATCTAAAAATTTGACTATACCCTCTGGTGAACTAAATAAAGGGGATACTTGGTACTGTGTTGTAAGTGTCTATGACGGAGGTCTGTGGTCCGCCAATTACGCTTCCCATAATATTACAATTATTAATTCTAGTCCTAGTATCACAAACATTGGATTTATTTTGAATCATACGAATATTGCGCCGACAGATGACGAGCGAGATTTTCTCCTTGACTATGAAGCCCTCAACATCACCTATAATTTCAAAGATGTTGACTCTTCAGATTTAGATTACTCCCTCATTTATTGGTATCGGAATGGGATATTGGTTGGCGAGTATAATCAGTCTAAATTCATCCCTGCGTCCATAACATCTCCTGGAGATGAGTGGCATATCTACATTGAACCTTATGATGGATATAATTATGGTGAACCTGTCTCTTCAGAACCCATCAGTATTCAAAGCACTCCTATAGTCCATGACTATGGACCAGAGTCACAATCTTATGAAGAAGGCGCCTATGTACTTTGGACCAATACTACTAATCAACTAAGACAAATTACCCGTGTAGAATGTACTATCGAAATTAATGGCTTGAACTATACTTTACCTCTCCAGTACGCTAATCTAAATGGGACAGACAATTTATGGGTCTATTTCCTCGAAATATTAGCCGTTTTGGATATTTTGGGCTATGATCGAACCAGTTTTAGTGAACTCATTAATACGACGATAGTAGTGACTATTAAAGTGATTGTTGAGATTGATGAATTTGATGTTTGGAAGACATTCATGTATAGTATCCTCATTCAAGACGCAGCCCCGCCACGGGTGGTTAGTGCAGGTTTTGAGTGGAATGATGATAGAGAACCCACGAAAATCACTTTCTATGCAGAAGTTGAAGATTTTGGTTCTAATATTGCGGATGTTATCTTATATTACGACATTAGACCGGTCAATGGGGAAGAAGAACAGCGGTCACGCAGGGCATATCCCAATATTATTAATATCGCAGATGATGCGAATTTCAAAAGTATCCCTATGACGCCGTTGAATGCTTCTCACTATTATGTAACAATAGACTATACTCCAAAAGAGGACGTAGAAGTCCTTATCAAGATTCAGACCGGTGATAAGAGGGGGAACATCAATTATAACGCTTTCCCCGAAGGCACAAACGAAGAGTGGGTGCAAAACAATCGGTTTAAATATAAAATTACAGTAGGTCTACCAATTGAACTCCTTATTGGAATTGTGGCATTAGTTATTATCATAGCAGGCATTTCAATACGTGTCTTCAGAAAAACAGTAGGCCTCGATATTGAAAAAGTGTTAAAACACACAAAGAAAATTTCGACTAATGAAATAAGAGCCTATATGAATGATCATACTTTAGGGGTGGTTATTGCTACATTTGATCAGCTTCATGGTCCCATCCCCATTTTTGTAGAGCCAGAAATTCTTAAAGATAATCTTGACAGTTTAGTCGAACTTTCAGACCGTGCTTTCAGCGCGGTAAGGTTTGTTGAGGATGTAAGCACAGAAAGAAATACCCTTTTTGAGTTTAATGTTACACCTAGTCTAGTAATAAATTCTCTAACCTATGGGTATAGTTTAGATCGCCCCGAGGCACGCGGGGGTGCTGAAAATATCTCTTTGAATATCCTCTTACACAAACCATATGACGTATTAATCTCACAATTTATTGATTCTTTCACAGATATTGTTCATGACATCCATAAACTTATGGATGAACATTCCTCGGAAAGAGAAAAAATAGCCCTTAAGATTATTAAATTACGAGAACTGCTTACAGCTATTGTTTTAGCTTATGAAAAGATTTATGGGTCAGTAGAAGAGTTTCAGATAGAAGAATAAAAGAAAAAGTCGCTCTACTTACTATGAAGATAAAGAAAATTAAAGCCCGTTTAACACACTAACAACAGGTTTGTTTGAAGAATGAGTGGTTGGATCAGCAAAGACGACCTTGCTTCGCGTATGGGTCATAAAATCCTTATTGGAGGATTATCAGAAGCAGGGAAGACTGCGGTTAAGAGAATCTTTTTCTTCAAACAGAAAACAACTGATGTTGACCGGTTAGCTGCCACCATCGATTATGAGCGGATGGCTATTTCTATTTCAGATGTTCGAATCTCCATTGTGGACTTAGGCGGGCAGAAAGTATTTATTAGACGTTTCTTGAATAAATTTAGTCCTTTCATCTTCAGTTCGGTTCATATTTTCATATTTGTAATCGATGTTGCTGCCAGATCAACCAGAAATGACGCCATTAAATACTTCGCTGACTGTATAGAACGACTCCAAAAATATTCACCTAACGCAAAGTATTTTGTATTTCTACACAAAAATGACCTTGTAAGACAGGCTCCTAATTATGAGAGCGTTCATGCCCAACTTAAGGAGCAGTTTCAATTAGAAACGCAAAAGAAACTTCTTTTTTTTAGAACTACAATTTATGATCCTAAGACGGTTATTAATGCATTTGGGAGGATCTTTGAGATTTCAGTACCGGAAATCTCAGGAAGTGAGTATGTAGACGGACAAATTATTGGGGACATTGAAGAATTCGCCGAACTATACGCGACTTCAGAAATACAGGACATTCTTTGTCCTAAGTGTGGTCTCTCCTTTAGTCAGACCGAGGAAGGACTAAAATGTAATTTTTGTGATTATATTCAACCAATAGAAGAAATAAGTGAAACAGATGTCACTCATTTAACTGCTTCTCCAACACGAAATTCCAGTCCAGTATCATTAGACACATTAAAAGCGCAATTACAGGAAGTATTGGTAGAAGACGAAGAAAAAGAAGCAGTTGAAATCTCTCCTACTGCACCTGAGCTCACCACTCTAATATCCCCTGAGTCTGAACAGTCAAAAAACTCTGTCACTTTTGATACATTGCAAACCCAATTACAGGATTTGATAATTGAAGAAGATTCAAAAGCCCCCCAGACCGCCGTTAATTCGGATCTTATTCAGAACAGGATTTCTGAGACTTATGTAGAACATACTCAACAGGATTCTGAAACTGAAGCGGAAGAATCGATTGATCCTACTCTTCATACTGAATTCTTGACAAATTTCTATGGTATTAATAGACAACAAGCAGAACAGATAATTGAAAGGGATTACAGTAGAGTGTTTGAAGCTAGTGCCAAAGTTGGAGTACCAATCAGGATATTATTGGATGTATTCTTTAAATATATCCCTTATTTGGATGAAAAAGGATTAAGTCTCGAAAATGTTGAAAATAGACTTTCTGAAGTATTCTTCGCCTATCTTAACAAGGTAATTAACGAAGATGAGATCTTTCGGGTCTTAACACGAATGACCAAAACCCCCCATTTGGCTATTGAAGAAATTGCAGATACTTATTTAACACATTTACGAGAAATGGAAAAGCAACTAGAAATGGAAAAAGCTCAAATAGCAGCCCTATCTTTAAAGGATGAGGCTGATGAACTTCCAGCAGGCGCAATAACACTTTCATCTACAGAAAAGATAGGTTTTAAGGCAATAAAAATAGACTATAACTGTCGTCTTACTTTCTACCAAGGAAAACGCGAATTAAGTACAAATTTAGTACCTATAACTATTTCGATCCGCGATTTAAAATATTTATTAGCTTTTGAAGTTGAGTTGCCAACAAAGGAGAATTATAAAGAGTTTATAGAAAAAGCAGCTCCTCTTATATCTAATAGGATATCAAAACTAAATTGAAAGAAAAAAATGAAAGAGTTAGACGTTATTTAGAATAAAACGAATTGATTTTCTGTGTTAGTAATGTGACACGGTTATGTATTGTAGGGATGTTTAAGCTCTTCGTTACTATGCCTGTTCGTGAAAAGTTAAGAAAGAGTACATAATTATTATCTAAAAACTGAATGAAATAAATACTATTTTCTGTCTCAAGAGTTACAGAAGTGATATTTTCATTTTTATTGGATATCTGGCGCAAAGCGCTATTGAAGAGTTCTCTGGCTTCAAGGGTGGAGACTTGAGAAGAGACGGGTGTATCAATGAGAGATAGCCCATCTTCTGTAAATAAATGGATCACTTCTACTATCTCTGAGTTCTCATTAACGAAACGGTCTAATATCTTATTAATAGTCTCAGATTCCTCTGTAATTTTGGGGACAATTTCTTTAAAAGCCTTAAATATACTTTCAGAGAAAATTGTTGTTGAAAAAAAAGTTATAGGTCGATCCAAGTTGTCCGACAGGTAAATTTTCATATTATCGCAGAATTCATCCATTTTCTCCTGGTCTATACGGTCAATTTTATGCAAAAAGACATAAATGGACGCCTCTGGGCTATAACGGTTTAGTCTGTCTACTGCTAGATCGAGATAGTATTTAGAACTTGAGAGTCTAGACATATCTATAATGTCAACAATGAAAAGCAGAACTGTAACATTACTAAAGATGAACTTAGCTAATTCACCCATAAAACGATCAAGAAAAGCTTTCTGACCACCTAGGTCGAAAAAATTTATTTTTTTTCCATAAAGAGTGATGTTCTCTCTCTCATAATCCAGTGTAGCTGTGTATGGAGCTTTCTCAGTGGGTATATATCCACCCTTAATTACCTTGATTATAGTTGTTTTTCCTGATTCAGCGAGTCCTAATAAAACGATTTTTTGGGAATCATCGCTGGTTTGAAGGGGCATTATAATCTTCCCATCTAAGAACCTGTTTCTATTATAAGATTACTGGCTTGATCAAGCAAAAATCTACATTCAAGAGTATCAGAAATATTACGTATTCGATATTCACTCTTCCAGTGTTGTCTGTTCAAGTTAGAAACAGCACGACCAGCTAAGAATAATATTCGATTGGAGATGTTCTCATCGTTTTGGAGAACATAGATTTGCTTAATAAGCGAATTAACGACTATCAACACTGGATAAGATGAAAGATCTGTTTGATCATTATAAGGTAAAGAGGTTAATTCACCTTCTTGGTCTACTGTATAGAAAAAAATGACCTTATCGTCCACTTTGAACGGAGTAGACCTTTTTCGCTCGATGAGCTGAGTTAATACGTTAGAAAATGAATTAAAATCCCTAATATTCAGAATACGCTCGCTCTCTGAAATTCTGAATTTATTATCAAATGCCTCCGTGATTTCATAGGCTAAGGAATAAATTTTTTTGGGGTCCAGTACTGTTGAGGTAATAATTGCAGTTACCACTCTCGTCCTAGCTGCTAAGAAAATAAACTTTTCTTCTGTTGTAAAGGATAATAACCCACCTAGGGAAAGAGTGGAGAAAAAAGTCTTTGCTGCTGTCACAAATCCTGAAAAATGTTCGGTGTCTATACTTTCATCAACTTTTGAGAACAATGGTACCCCTGTAATGGAATCAAAAATGATTACTCCGTCAATTTGCACTTTGATCAGTCCCATCGCATTGTTCTTCAGCGAAATTTGTCGGATTAAGGATATATGCTTAACATCTTGGAATCTTTTTTATATATATATATATGAATTTTAATTAACTTCTCTAAATATTTATTTCGTCCTTTTCTTTTATTAGTCGGGTTTTTAAAAATTCAAGCAGTTATACAAAGATGGATGGTGAGTCTCTCTTCAAACATTCTAATATGTTCTAAAAGATCCAATTGTTAGGACGCCGATACGTCTTAAGTATTTTTTTGAGCTGCCAATTCTGCACGTCTAACTGCTACATAATAACGACCGAATTTGCCTTCTTTCATGTACTTATATTTTACTGGGAAGAGTTTCTTAAAAGTAAATGCAAAAGCTATTCCGACAATTGCGCCCCCTAGATGAGCCCAATGAGCTACGTTGTCAACACCGCCTGCAGTGCTTAGAACAGGAATAAAAGGAATTATTGCCATGAGAACTTCAAAACCAATATACCACATAGCAAAAGTCCTCGCACTGACCCTTTGGGCTTTTCCCGTGCCCATCCAATAATTAAGGGGACGATCGGGGAACAGCACAGCATAGGCACTTACTACACCGAAGATAGCACCAGAAGCTCCAATAGATGGTGTAGAAGACCCTGCATTAAAGAGTAGGGCAACTCCCGAATGTAGGGCAACTGCACCCAGACCAGCAGCAAAATAGAACGGTATGTAGGTCATACGACCGAGACCTCGTTCACAATCGTCCCCAAAGACATACAGAAACCACATATTCCCCAAAATGTGCATAATACCACCATGGAGAAACATGTGAGTAAGAAGCGTGTAGCCATACTGTATGAAACGATCCAGTTCTTTCAAGTTGTCTGGAACCCAACCATAGTCTTCGTAAAACAACAGGGCTTCTTCTTCATTCCAGCCTAATGATAAAACAAATGTACCAATAAATACTAAGATGTTGATTCCTATGAGAATGTATGTAAATGCCGCCTCTTCCCAAGGCGCTGTGTCACCAGGTTCGTAAACAACCACTTTTAACTACCGCCGTTTCCTGCCTTTTTTCTTTTGTAAACTAATTTTCATTATTCAACATAACAAATAAAGTAAATGTTTGTGATCAAAGATTTTATTGGTGGTACTAGCTTATTTGTATTTTCATAGATTGTGTCAAATATAATTAAAAATAGTCAGGTCTGCATAATCAATGTGAGTAGACACAATTGGAACCCCCATTTCAGTTAGTTAACACGTTTGGTCTTTCTAGCCCCAACGAGAGTCAATGGACAAATCTTCTTCTTGAAGGAGACATATTCCACATTCTTCATATATTTGAATCTTGCAGAAAAGAAAAAATAAGATTCAAACTGATATTTCTTGATTTGCCCGTTTATTTTAATAATCAACATTTTGAACCTTTATTTTCATTAGATATGGATAGAGAAAAATTAATAGAGTTTAAGAGAAATAACAACAATTTAGTCTTAATTCAAGGAAACCTTAGAGAATATTTAGTATCTTTAAAGACGTTATTCCAATTATCAAAGAGTTATCTAGCAAATGATGGATTTTTAGCGGTTAAAGTAAATAATGGTCAGTCAAGTGAATTGAAAATTGTTCTTGATCAAGTTTTCAATCCATCTCACTTTGTTAATGAGATAATCGTCAATTCACCAATTGAATGGAAAAATAAAGACCAAAGCCTTCTCTTGCGTACAAATAAGATCTTACTGTATTCACCTGCAGAAACACCGAGAATAAATCCTATTTTCAATGAAAAAGAGAGTGGAGGATACTGGCACACATTCATGTCTGATGGACAAGGGAAACCTAAGATATTCACGATTGATGGAGAAAAAATTGAGATTGCACCTCCCCCTGGGACACATTGGAAATTATCTCAACAAAGGATTGATGAAAAATGTGCAATTGGGGAGATAAGACTAAATAAGAGAAAACAACCAGAATATTGGGTTCCTAAAAAGAAAGGGCAGATAGTTGGAAATAATTGGTTAGATATCTCTAGTTTTGAGTTGAATTCATGGGGATATGTCGAAACTTCAAGTAATTTCTTAGAACGTCTGATTAAGCTTTGTACTAATGAGAAGGATATGTTAGGATGCTTTTTTTGTCAGTTCGGACAGGGATTGGTAGTGGCAGAGAAATTGGATCGTTATTGGGTGGGAATAGACATAAATGAGTCCACATCAGCCTTGACTGTTCAGAGACTTCAAGAGAATTCTGCAGCTTTCATACATTACAAACTAGGAAATATGAAGAAATTCTCTGACACCACCTCAAAAAGTCATTCGATAGACACAGGACTATTCACTTCTTTGTTTGAGGAGTCAAATAATCAGAAACAGACTTTGATGAAAGATAATTCATTTTCTCTCAAACTTATTGAGAAACACCAATTCTTTAAGCAAAAAGTAGTTATTCAAACTTCACTCACTAAATTTAGCCCTAATACAGAGGAAGAAGATAAAAATAAAAGGCAATGGGCAAATAAGCTGATTTGGGGGGATAACCTAAATGTTTTGAGAGATTTAACTAAAGATCATCGAAAATTAATTCAAATGATCTATATAGATCCACCTTTTTTCACTGGAACGGATTATAATATTACAATTCCCGTTTTAGACGAAGATTCTAGTCCCATAGAAGAATTCGCATATAATAACATTTGGAAAGAGCCAGAAAATCTATCATCCTTCATGAAATGGTTTGAAGAACGAATTTGTCTGATGAAGGATCTATTAAGGAATGAGGGATTTATATTTGTACGTTTTGATTACCATTATGGTCATTATGCTAAGCAAGTCCTCGATAAAGTCTTTGGAAAGGAAAATTTCTGTAATGAATATCTGATTAGACGAATGATAAAGAATCTGTCTAAGAAGCAAATGTATAGACAGAAACATCTTATAGTACAATTTGACTCTCTCTTCCTCTATCAGAAAACTCGAGAAAGCAAACTTACTGGAAAAGTCAAGAAAGTTAGACGAAAGGGAGGAGATCCAATAGAAACAGAACGGATGAATGATAACATATGGTTAGACATATCTGGTTACCAAAAAACGAAACAAACACTCTATCCAAGCGAAAACTCAGAAGTGTTATTAGAACGCGTTATTAAACTGAGCACCAATGAAGGTGACATTGTAGCGGACTTCTTTTCTGGGTCAGGCACGACTTTAGCAGTAGCGGAGAAATTAAAACGCAGATGGATTGGTGTAGATATAGGTAAGTTTGCTATTCATGAAAGTAAAAAGAGAATGTTACGTATTTTCAATAGTAAACCCTTCCTAGTTTTTCAAGCTATGGAAAGCTCACATTGTACTACCAAGTCTCATGATATTGGTAGTCTGAAAGTAGATGTTAAAATCAAAAAACAACAAGTTAAAATTGGATTAGTGGACTATATAATTAAGCCAAACTCCTTGAAAACAAAAACACCTCAAAACAAGAGGAATGTTTCTGACCTTATTGACTACTGGGCAATAGACTGGGATTATAGAAACAAAGTTTTTCATAACCGTTGGTGTTCCTATAGGGAATTTACCCGACGCCGTGTAAAAAGCCGTATAAAGCTGGGAGCAGAACATGAATACCAAAAACTAGGAGATTATGAAGTCCTGATCAAAGTTGTTGATGTCGGGGGAAATGAAATTACAAAAGCAATACCAATATCAATAACTGTCTTAACATCGTAGTGAGGTAGAAGTGATAATGGACAAAAAAGTTCAACCACATTTACATCTTTCCGAAGTTCATGAGGTCTGTCTTGTCGCTGGAAATCCTAATCGGGTACCCAAGATTGCTGCGCACCTTGACAAGGCAGAACAAGTCGCTGAAAATCGGGGGTTAATCGCCTATAATGGTAAAACTCCACAACACCAAATTCCGGTTACTGTTCTAACCACAGGGATGGGGTGCCCAAGCACGGCGATAGTAATTGAAGAGGCTTATCGGGCTGGAGCACGATATATAATTAGAGTCGGTTCTACAGGAGCACTTCAACCAGGCATACAAGTGGGGGATGTGCTCATTCCCTATGCAGCGATTCGGGATGAGCGTACCTCACAGAATCTGGCACCAATTGAATTTCCAGCTGTGGCATCACCTAAGGTTACACGGGCGCTCGAAGCTGCAGCCCATGACATAAATGCTCCTATACGCACGGGTATTGTTTGGACTTCTGATGTTTTTTATGCTAGCGATCCTACAGAATACCAACGATGGGCGCAATGTGGAGCAATATGTGTTGAGATGGAAGCAGCGACAATCTTCGTTTTTGGCTCCGTACGAAGAATACAGACAGGAGGAATCGTTGTGGTTGATGGAAATCTGGCCGAAGGTACAAAGAAAAATGAAGGAAGCCTTGGAGATATTGATACTAGATTTAAAGAGGGTGAAGAGCGCGCCATTGCAATCGCTGTAAGAGCTATTGAGAAAATATTGCTAGAATAAGTCAAAATCAGCGGTAGAGAATATAAAAAAAAGTAGGGGAGATTTTAGGCTATTATCGCCGTTTTCTCCAAAGCAAATACGTACAAGCTATTATTACTACTGGTCCTATGAAGCCAGGGATAATTCCAGGTGGTTTTTCAGTTGTTGTAGGTTCTGTAGAGGGGGGTTGGGTTTCAGAAGTGCTGGTGCTGGGCGGGGTGGTAGTCGGGGGCGGAGTAGTGGGCGGGGTGGTAGTCGGGGGCGGAGTGGTAGTCGGGGGCGGAGCAGTGGTCGTTTTCCCCACTGCAGGTGGGTCAATATAGATTATGAAGACTCTCTCAACTTCGAAATAACCTCCTTTTATCCCGGTTACAGTTATGTTGAAGATTGTGGATTGATAGGGAAAGCTCGCAGTGAATAGACCGTTATTATTGGTTATTCCTGTTTGAACTGTTGCCTCATTAGTTGCTTTTATTGTTACTCCATCTATGGGATTCCCTACTTCGTCTATTACCCCAAAAGTAGCATTTATTGTTTCGGCATTGGCAAAAAGTGCCCCTAAACCAAGACGGAGATGGGGTAGAGAACCATAAGCGAAACACTGGATGCTCTTGGGATTGGCAGTTGTGTAAACTGCTGTAGGAAAGAATCGTAGAGCCCCATTCGCTAATTCGATGATACGTTTACTATCTAATTGTATAACAGGACCATATGAGCCTCGTCGTGTTACAAGTGTGGGAGAAGACCAGGTACGAAAGTCATTTGTCCGTGAGGTATAGATGCCAGTTGCATTCTCGAAGAAGAAAATGACTTGACCTTTTTGAAGCTGACGAAAAGCGGTATAATAACTAACAATTCCAAAGGGAAGTTCAAAAGGTATAGTCCAATTATAAAAGTTGGTAGACATAGTATAATAGAGACGCCAGCTCCCGGCAAAGTTGGACCCAAACACTACTATATAAAGACCGTTACGGAGTTGGATCAGACCTGCCGCATAATCATGGGGATGGGGGGTTGAGAGCAAACGGGTAGCAGTGGTCCAGGTAGTACCATTATCAGCTGAACTCGAGATGTACGGGGTATGATGACCTTGTCCGTCGTCATTTATGGCAACCAAACGG
>JAEOTF010000297.1 GCA_016840025.1 Candidatus Hodarchaeota archaeon | reverse complement strand
GGAGATATCTCCACATGCATAGGATGCGATTCCCATCCCAAGCTTTTTAAACACAAATAATATTTTACTGGTAAATTAGGGCGTAGGTCCCACCCCTCGCATTTTTATTTTATAACATTAAAAAGTGGTTTGCTGGGAAAAAAACCGATGATAAAAAGTTCACAAACATTAATTGGAATATCGATTCTTGTTTTTATCATTTCAAATAAATCAAAATCCCAACAACACAAAATACATCAACTTGAACAAAGAATCTCAGAGCTAGTGAAAAAAAAGAATAAATCATGAGGATTTAATTACAGAAGAAGCACATAATTCTTCAACGGTCCTATTTTGTGTTAGCTCAGCAATATTTTGGCTATAATCAAGTATTCGTCTGGAATTATCTATAACAAATCTGAAAATTGATGCATTGTTCGGAACTAGCTTTTTGATAGTCATAAGTCTAATAAGCTTATTTTCAAGAGGAATAAAAGTTCCACGTTTTGCAATGATCTTCTCAGCAGCATTATATTCTCTTCTAAACATCGCTTTTATTGCTTCTTCAAATAATTCGTGAGCTTTTGAGTTCAAATTGAGTATCTGGAGGTAGACTTCTTCATCCAAAGAGTCTTTCATGGAAATCAATTCTTCGTCAACTTCTTTTTTCAAATTTGAAATACTATTGATTATATTTAATGCGTTTTCAGTGATGTTCCTAATGTCGTTAACAAGAATTCTATATAATAGAAATTCTTTAGGTGTTTTAAATCCTAGTTCTCTAAACATATTCATAGATATTCCGAACTTTAATTGCCGAACAATATATAAACCAAGCCTGTTAACGTCATTGTGTGCGTTAATCACACTTTCAAAAAATTCCTTTTTTTGATTTTTCAGAGCTAAAATCGAATCTTTATTCGCAGAAAGTGCAATTATTGCCATTCTTCTAATCGCTTTTTCAATAGGAAATTCAGAATGTTTAATGAGGATTTGGAGGGTGATTTCATCTGGAGTTTCGTCGATTATTTCTGCACCTAGTAGAGTGTTTCTTGAAAATTTCTTTATTTCATTCTTACTTTTTGTAGAATCCTCTATACCTTTAAAATGGATCCGTATTATGTCTGCACTTATGACATAAAGAGCTTTTATCATTCTAAGCGTTGCCTGCAAGTCTTTTTCTGCAGTTTCTACATTGATATGATATTCTTTGAGCTGAGATTCTTCTATATTTCCGATTTTCTCTTTGATTTTTCTTGGAATCAATGTTAATGTAGAATCAGAATCCAAGCTAAAAGCGATTTCACTGCCTTTTTTTAATCCTAAATCTCTTATCCAATCTTTAGGGAGAGATATTATAAAAGAACCCCGTCCTGTACCTTGAACTCTTCTATATCCTAAATCTCTTTTTGTCAATTGCTCTATCACCTATATAATTCGTATATCATATATGTTTCATTATTTTGTATATAAATGATTTTCGACAAGATTATATGGATCATATATAATTTAATAGATTGATTTCAATCCAAGATAAGTCCAAAACAATAATCCTAGGCTAATGAGAACATATTATCTGCACTGGACCATTATGTTTGCTTAATCACGTCAATGAAGAAAATGAAGATGAAAAATGAAAAAAATAATTGCACAAGAACAATATTGTATGGGTTGCGGCCTTTGTGAAGTCTACTGCATAGTCTCCCACTCTAAAACAAAGAACACAATAAAGGCTTTTAATCGAGAGCAACCTCGACCAAAAAGTCGAGTCAATTTGGAAATTCATAAACCTGTTTCTTTTGCGATTCAATGTAGACATTGTGAAGATGCACCTTGTGTAGCTGCTTGTCTTTCGGGTGCAATGCAAAAAGATCAGGAAAAAGGATTGGTGACACATAATTATGAGAAATGCATTGGTTGTTGGACTTGTATTATGCTCTGTCCTTATGGAGCCATTAAAAGAGATGCTTCTGGAAAAGCCGTTTCAAAATGTGATCTTTGTGCAGAATCAGCTGAACCAGCTTGTGTGATTAACTGTCCCAACGAAGCTCTAGTTTACAAAGAGATGAGAAAATAATGTCAAAATATGTGATTATTGGTGGCTCTGCAGCAGGAATGGGTGCTATTGAAGCTATTAGAGAAATTGATCCTTCAGGAGCACTAATATTAATTTCTGAGGAAGTTTGTCCACATTATTCTCGTCCAATGATTTCTGATTTAGTCAGTGGGAAAGTAAACTTTGACAAGATGAAATTTCGTGAAGATGATTTCTGGGAGAAGAACAACGTATCTGCTTTAACCAGTAAATCAGCAATAAGTCTGGATTTATATAAAAAACATGTTGTATTAGATAACGGTAGTTCAATAAAATTTGAGAAATTACTTATAGCCACAGGGGGGCACCCGTTTGTTCCAAAGATCGAAGGATCTGATAGAGAAGGAGTTTATACTTTTACTAAATTAGGTGATGCAGAACTTCTAGTGGCAAAACTCAAAACAGCTAGAAGTATTGTTGTTCTGGGCGGTGGTTTAATTGGAGTCAGTGTCACTGATGCACTTGTAAAACGTGGAATTAAAGTGACAATGGTTGAATTAAAAGACCACATTTTAAGTTTAATTCTAGATGATGAATCTTCTGAAATGGTTCAAGATGTAATCAAAGAAGCTGGAGTTGACATTGTAACAAACAGCACAATAAGAAAAATCTTAGGCAAACCTAAGAACCCCAAATTAGTTAGCGGGGTAATTCTAACCAATGGAGAACAAATAGACTGTGACATGGTAATTATCGCCATTGGTGTAATTCCTCGAAAAGATCTTGCGGTTAATACTCTCTTAAAAACCAATAAGGTAATAATTGTAGACAGGACGCTGCAAACAAACATCCCTGGGGTATATGCAAGTGGGGATGTTGCTGAAGCATATGACTTTCTTTCTAAAGAAAATCGACTTCTTCCCCTTTGGCCTCTTGCTTATTTAGAAGGTAAAATCGCGGGTTATAATATGGCTGGAAAAAGAGCAGTATATCATGGTGGTACTGCAATGAGTTCTTTAAAATATTTTAATGTTCCAATAATCTCATTTGGTATTACTAATCCAAAAGAAAAAGAACAATATGAAATACTAGTGGAGCATAACCCAGAAAAGAAACTCTACAAGAAAATATTGCTTAAGAACAATATGATCATTGGATTAACTTTAGTGAATGATATACAAAAAGCAGGAATATTTCTCCACCTTTTGAAAAATGATGTTAATGTGAAAAAATTCAAGGCACATCTTCTTTCAAAAAACTTTGGATTAGCAACTATACCTTCGTCTTTAAGGAAAAAAATTTACCCGAGGAACTAATATGCAAAATTTAACAAAAATCAATAATCCTTATGGTGATGATAAGGACTTCTCCGGTTGTTCATTATTTGGTATGATGAATCTTGAAGGAAAGCAAGTCTCCTCACACGATCCGATAAAAGCAATTGCAAACATGCATGACAGAGGTAACGGTCTTGGAGGAGGATTTGCATTATACGGAATTTACCCAAGTTTCAAAGAGTATTATGCTTTTCACATAATGTATCTAACACGAAATGCAAAAGAAAAAACAGACAAAAAGCTCGCTTCTCGTTTCAATATTATTTATGATGAGGAAATGCAAACCAAACCTGCAAATGTCAGTAATCCTCCTTTGGTTTGGCGATATTTTGTTCAACCTCGAAAAATTCGACCAAAGAAACAATTAGTGGAAGATTTTGTGGTTGAAGCTGTAATGGAAATTAACACCGGGATAAAGAATGCTTATGTTTTTTCAAGCGGAAAAAATATGGGAGTTTTCAAGGGTGTTGGGTTTCCTGAAGATATTGCAGAATTCTTTTGCTTAGAAGACTACAAAGGGTATCTTTGGACTTGTCACGGGCGGTTCCCTACCAATACTCCAGGGTGGTGGGGGGGTGCTCACCCTTTTAATATTCTGGATTGGACTGTTGTTCATAACGGTGAGCTTTCTTCATATGGAATAAATAGCCGATATTTAGAGATGCATGGCTACAAATGCACCATGCAAACAGATACAGAAGTTTTAGCATATGCTGTAGATCTACTAATGAGAAAACAACAGCTCCCAATAGAATTCGTTTCTAAGATATTTGCTGCTCCTCTTTGGAATGAAATAGATTCCTTGGAACCAAAAGAACAAAACCTTCTTCGTACTTTACGGCAAACTTATAGTAGTTTATTGATGAATGGCCCATTTAGTATTATTATCGCCCATAATGGTGAAATGATAGGACTAACTGATAGAATCAAGCTTCGTCCCTTGGTAGCTGGGATTAAAAGTGATGTATTATTTCTCTCCTCAGAAGAAGCTGCAATGCGTCTAGTATCACCAAATTTAGATCGATGTTGGTATCCAAGAGGGGGCGAACCAGTTATTGGTAAATTAAGAAATCCAACGTTATTTGAGCATTCAAGCGTTGTGGAGGTTATACAATAAATGAAAACCTACATATTGCCTGAATATCTCATTGAGAGAGATCAAGATCGCTGTATACGGTGCAAAGTATGTGTAAATCAGTGTACTTATGAAACTCACAGCTATGATAAAGAAGATGATGTTATTCTAAGCAGCAATGAAAACTGTGTAAACTGTCAACGTTGTGTTACTTTTTGTCCAACTTTTGCAATTATAATAAAAAAGAATCCAAATAAGATTCGAGAAAATTCTAATTGGAGCTTGGAAGCGATTAGTGATCTTAAAAAACAAGCTGAATCAGGGGTTGTTATTCTAACTGGTATGGGTTGTGACAAACCTCACTTGACATATTGGAACAAACTACTACTAAATGCAAGTCAAGTGACAAATCCTTCCATAGATCCTCTCAGAGAACCTATGGAAATTCGAACTTATTTAGGTTCAAAACCAAATAGAGTAGAATTGAAGTTTAAAAATGGGAATCCTGTTTTAAAAACGAAGCTTTCTCCTCAGTTGTGCCTAGAAACACCAATAATGTTTTCCGCAATGTCTTATGGTGCCATTAGTTTGAACGTTCATGAATCTCTCGCACGTGCAGCTAAGGAATGTGGAACCTACTTTAATACAGGTGAGGGGGGATTAGATAAGAAACTTTACAAGTATGGTTCTCATGCAATTGTTCAGGTGGCTTCTGGCCGTTTTGGTGTAGATTCTGACTATCTTGATTCGGGAGCAGCTGTAGAAATAAAAATTGGTCAAGGTGCAAAACCAGGTATTGGAGGACATCTACCAGGTGAAAAAGTTACTCTTCCTGTAGCTAAGACTCGTATGATTCCTGTTGGAACTGATGCTCTCTCCCCTGCTCCTCAGCATGATATCTATTCTATTGAGGATCTTAGGCAATTGATTTTTGCTTTAAAAGAAGCAACAAACTATGAGAAACCTGTTTCTGTAAAAATTGCGGCAGTGCATAACTCTCCTGCAATTGCTAGCGGTATGGTTCGTGCAGGAGCTGATATAATTGCTTTGGACGGTGTTAGGGGTTCTACTGGAGCTGCACCTAAAGTTATCAGAGATAACGTAGGGATTCCTATTGAATTAGCTATTGCACAAGTAGATCAGCGTTTGCGAGATGAGGGCATTCGCAATAAAGCATCTGTAGTGGCAGCTGGTGGTATAAAAAGTAGTAGTGATGTGATAAAAGCTATTGCTTTGGGTGCTGATGCAGTCTACATAGGTACTGCCGCTCTTGTTGCCATTGGCTGTACGGTTTGTCAAAGATGTTATACTGGAAAATGTCCATGGGGTATTGCTACTAGTGATTCTTGGATTTCTAAAAGAGTTAATCCAGATATAGCTACAGAACGCCTTGTGAACCTGCTGCATGGGTGGAGTTTAGAGATAAAAGACATTATGGGCGGTATGGGAATAAATGCTATTGAAAGTTTGCGAGGTAATCGTCTAGCTCTTCGTGGTGTAGGTTTAACTGATACTGAATTGAAAATTTTAGGAGTAAAAATGGCTGGAGATTAAGTTTTCATGATTAAAGAAGAGAAAATAATTGTTACAATTAATCCCAATTTAGATTCTTTTATTAAAGAAGAAAATGATGTTTGGAAAGTTGATGCTATTGGACTCTCTTACAAGCAACTCAATAATGCTTTAAGAACTATTGTCAAAAATGGTACAAAAAAAATAGAGATACGTAGCGTGTATGGACAACGGTATATTGGAACTAACTTGGAATCAGATACTCAAATAGAAATTTTTGGTACTCCAGGGAATGATTTAGGTGCTTTTATGAATGGTCCTAAGTTGGTTGT
>JAEOTF010000296.1 GCA_016840025.1 Candidatus Hodarchaeota archaeon | reverse complement strand
TATTATGAAGTTCAACATTTCATTTTTGGTATTCCTGAAATGTTTTTCCTCACACTGATAATTATCCTGATTTGCATAGCGGCGGTGGCAGTATTTATTTTGATGGCAAAGCCGCACTAGTAATTTGCGAAAAAAAGGCAAGACTATTTAGCGTGATCATTTGACCTTAATGCAAAATAAAATAATTTCTGGCGATAGACTATATATGGGTGGAATTCTTTGAAGATTGACGCTCTAAGAATGACCGATAAGGATAATGTTGCGACCGCTTTACGTACTATGCGAAAAGGGGAGAAAATTACAGTGAAAAACGAGAAAACATCGGAAGTCACTCTCCTAAATGACATACCTTTTGGTCATAAGTTTGCGAGTATCCCGATAAGGAAAGGTGAATTTATCATAAAATATGGAGAAAATATTGGACGGGCGACAGCTAACATCCAACAAGGAGCCCATGTTCATGTGCACAATGTGGAGAGTTTAAGAGGGCGCGGGGATCTTACATGAACTGGTGTACCTTCCCCCTTGTTTAGCAGTGTGTTATGATGGATTCGTTTTTCGGTTTTGAGCGGGAGAATGGCATAGGGACTAGAAACTATGTTGCCATTCTGCCTTCTGTTGTTTGCGCGAATGAGGTAGCACGAAAGATAGAAGAACGCGTTGAGAATACCCGTGCGTTCTTACATCATCAAGGATGTGTTCAAATGGGAGAAGATCTCAACCAAACCATTCGTGCGCTCAGTGGATTTGGAAAAAACCCAAATTCTCACTCTGTGCTAGTAGTTAGCTTGGGATGTGAAGCTGTAAATGCTCAGCATTTAACAGACAATATTGCGAAAAGTGGTAAACGGGTGGAGTTGATTACAATCCAGAAACTGGGTGGAACATTGAAAAGTATTGCCAAAGGGGTTCAAATAACCAAAGATATGGTGAAAGAAGCGTCGTTAACAAAAAGGAGAGAATTTGACGTTTCAGAACTTACAATCGGGGTAAAATGTGGCGCCTCAGACACAACATCAGGTATCGCTTCAAATCCTGCCACAGGATATGCGGTGGATCGCATTGTGAAAAATGGTGGCCGCACCATTTTTGGAGAAACAACAGAGATAATTGGTGCCGAACACGTATTGGCGAAAAGAGCTATTTCAAAATTTGTAGCTGAAAAGCTATTCAAATTAGTTACAGCGATAGAGACGGAAGGAATGAAAATGGGTGTGGACCTTCGTGGGTCGCAACCAACCCCTGGAAATATTGCAGGAGGATTGACAACTATTGAGGAGAAATCCCTCGGAGCAATATTAAAAGCTGGCTCATCGCCTCTTAACGAAGTTCTAGAATATGCTGAAGTACCTTCAAAAAAAGGACTCATATTAATGAATTCTCCTGGGAGAGAGGTTGAAGTTGTATCGGGTTTTATGGCATCAGGAGCACAGGTTATCGTATTTTCTACCGGTTTAGGTGCCCCATTTGGCCTTCCCATAGTCCCGGTACTAAAAGTAACTGGTAATCCCAACACGGCTAAAGAACTTAGTGATGACATAGATGTAGACGTGTCTTCCATAATTTCCTCTGAAGAAAGTGTAAATCAGGCTGGAATCCGAATTTATAAAGAGATAATCGATGTGGCTTCCGGAAAGGCTGTCAAAGCTGAATTGTATGGCTATAGTTTTGTGGACATCTGGAGAATTGGTCCTACCCTCTAATCAGCTCTAAGCTGCTCTAACCGCCTTATGGACGATTTTCGATAATAAATGAATCACTTAGAGTCGGATTCCTGTTTCACTTTTGCTGCAAAATCTTTCCCAAAATTGTAGCATTGCCTCAGTTCTTCTTCACTAGGCCGCCACTTGACTGTCATAGCGGGAGTAACTATTCGGATTCCAGCCTTTTCTAGCGCTTCTTCAATAGTTTTGACTGCTCCTCCACCCCATCCATAAGATCCGAAGGCGGCGGCAATTTTATCTTTAGGTTTAAGGCCTCGTAGTTCTTCTAGAAATGGAGCTAAAGATGGTAAAATACTGTTGTTAATGGTTGATGAACCAATAACTATCCCTTTTGCTTCGAGCAGCTCTTTTAGGATGTCACTCCGATCAGAAACCGGCAGTCTGAATAACAACGCCTCCACCCCTCCACACCTAATTCCCTCAATCATTGCTTTCGCCATTATTTCCGTACTATACCATATTGTGTCATAAACGATGAGAATCTTTCTTTTTGCCTCCCCTCTCGCCCATTTAAGATAGGCATCAATTATTTTTGAGGGCTTTCCACGCCAAATTACACCGTGACTTGGAGCGATCATACTAATTTTTAAGTCAAGTTTCTGAATTTCTTCAATTTTCCGTATTATTAGCTGACTGAATGGCCATAAGATATTAGCGTAATACTTTGCCGCTTCATCCATTAATAAATGCATGTTCACTTCATCGTCGAAACGTTGCATTGTTGCCAAGTGTTGACCGAAAGCGTCATTAGGTAATAATAACGCATCTTGTTCAATGTACGTGAACATACTATCTGGCCAGTGAAGCATGGGGGCTTCAACGAACTTCAAAGTTCGTTCACCAAGACTAATTTCATCCCCCGTTTTTACAATTTGAAAATTCCAATCACCAAAATAGTGCTTCTGCAATCCATCCTGACAACGAGCAGTGCCAACGACGATCGTGTGAGGCGCAATTTTCACCAGTTCCGATATGGCGCCTGAGTGATCTGATTCCACATGATTTGCCACAATGAAGTCAATTTCAGTTGGATCAATGATTTCTTTTATCCTTTTAAGCATTTCTTGAGTGAAAGGTCGATGGACACTATCGATCAGCGCTGTCTTTTTGTCAACGATCAAATAGGCATTATAGGTTGTGCCACGGTGGGTTGAGTAAGTGAAGCCATGAAAGTGTCTGACATTCCAATCTATAGCGCCCACCCAAAAAATCTGGTTAAACAGTTCAATCATGATAATCGATACAAATAATAGTTATTGATATTTAACAGTTTTATCGATCGTTTCGATGTTAAAACATTCAATGTACCGTTTGGTGTTTTTATATGTTGACTAATACCCCCAAAATAATAGTGGATACTCGGGAAAGCGACCGGCTAAAGAAAATGTTAGTTAAACTTGGATGTAATGTCATTGAGGAATTCATTTCTCCCGCCGACTACGTGATTTCTGAGGGATGTGCTATTGAAAGGAAAAAGTTGGATGACTTCGTAAAATCTATTTATGATGGACGGCTATTCGAACAAGTTGAGAGAATGGCAAAAGTTTATGAAAAATCTATTCTCATCGTTGAAGGAAATCTTCAATCTTTAGAACACATTACTAATCCCGCTGTTTTTTGGGGTGCTTTGACAACAATACTGGCAGGAAACCCGCTCTCAGTGATATTCACTTCTAATTCAAAAAACACAGCACTATTTCTCTATAACATGTGCAAAAAGATTCAGTCCGAAAAAAAGAAACGGATCATCGCAAAACATAAACCTAAAGTATATACGCTTAGTCAACGACAACTTTTAACGGTGCAAAGTTTACCAAACATTGGTCCTGAACGGGCAAAGAAGTTACTCGAATACTTTAAAAGTGTAAGACAAGTTTTTCATGCTTCCGATAGAGAGATCTTGTCGATAGATGGTTTTGGAAAAAAAACAGTTCAAGAGATCAAGAAAGTTTTAGACACTAAATATCCTGGATTAGACGAACCTTATTAGCATTCCAGCTTTCGAAAAAAATGAAAGAAATGGTCTCTAGAAAGCTCCAGCTGCTTTGAGAATCTTCACCATTGAAGCCATCGCAACAGTTGTTTGGGCTATAGCTACATATTTGTTTTCAGCTAATTCTTGAATGTTATCAATTCCAAAGGCTTTTTTAAGTCGCTTCGCATCTTCTTCAGAAACTCCTGAAATCGCAGAGACAGGTTTCTTCCTCAATTTTTCATATTCCTTCGATTCAAAGGCTTTGTCCAAAATTTCCCCTGAGCATTCAGAAAAGCAATTAATTCCTTGTGCAAGTCTCACATACTTGTTTATAGCAAGTTCTTCGACGGTATCAATTCCAAACGCTTTTTTTAAATCTTCAGCGTCAGATGTGCTAACACCACTTATCGCGTCCGTTGGTGCTTTTATTAACTCTTCTAAAGTCTTATCTTCATAAGCCGTGTCATAAAATTTCACTATAAACGGAGATTTTTCCATGTTATTTTACCTCCTGAAAAACATTTTTAAAACCTAATTACATAAGGATTACTTAACTTTTTTTGTTTAACTTAGCTTAAGCTAAACCGTGTCATTAAAACTGAACGTTTTTTAAATTATTGTAGGACAGGCTCAGCAATGAGATGATGCCAGACGACCTAAAAAAACGGTTGAGACGAGACTTTGCTGAGTTGTACTACAGAGATCCTTCCTATACGTATTCTCAAATAGCTAGGATATTGAACTTTGGGGTTAATGGAACGCCCTATGAGCACATGACGATCCTACGTATTAAAAATTTTCACCGAGAATGGAGATTCATTGCCCGTGATAGAGTTCTTGACTGTTTAAGCAACCCTGACTGTCGAAAACAACTGATTGAATATGCTTGTCGGAAAAAGAAGTTTATACCAAGAAAAAAGATGCAACAACAACTGCAACAACTTCAACAGGCACTATGCAATTTATCAAGTTTTGAGCAATGGAAACGAAAAAATATCTTCGAACTCAATGAAAAATGGAAGGAATTTGATGGGTCATGGACAGAGTTTCAGCAGGATTTAAAACGTGAATTTCTTCATCAATAACTGTTGTACTTAGACCTCAAAGTACTCAAACTGTCGTTTACCCTTGTAGCGTTTCATTTTGATTTTACCTTGTTTGGCGAGTTCTTTCCCAAAGAACACCAAATTATATCGGTTCTTCAAGAAATTTCCATCGACCACATATAAAGATACATGACCATGCTAGCCCGATTCTATTGGTTAGTACAAGGGTAACATTTAACTATTTTTCAATTCGAGTACGCACAAACGCTTCTCGCATTACTATAAAGAAAGGCGAAGAGTTTTTTAATAAGATAGGAGATACAACCAACATCAATTGAACATCATGAAAGGTGGATTTCAACCGTACTTTCAAAAATTTTTTAGACCCTTCGGGGAATCCTAAAATATACTTTCATTTTTTCTTATCGTGTCCTATGTAAAGTATCCACACTCGAAGTTTTGTTACTTAGTGAATTATTTTGACGCTCTGTTTCTCTCAGGAAGATGAACGTATTTTCCTTCTGGTGTTCTGAAAATAGCCAATCTTGTAACTGTTTCCCACACATTATCTCGATTATTTCTTACTTCCATGACAATAACTTCAGAATTGGGCACTGACTTACCAGGCCAGATTGTAACATTTAAGAAACTGCCGTCAGGTAATTTTGCATAAAATCGACCTTTATTTCTTTTCACAGTCATATCTTTACTTCCACCCTCATTTATTCAACCTATCCGTGATTTGACCAAATCAACGATTTTTCCTGCACGAACCGGTCCCATATTTTCAATATTATTAGCCAAGGTAGTCAAAAGAAAATTATCATCCCTATTCCTAGCTTCATAAAATTGAATCAAAATGCTAAGCATGTCTCCTCTGAAGTTATATGGAGTTCTCCTTAGAATGGAATTACACCAACGTGACAGTTTTCTCACCGTTTCCCTTCCAATATTCCGCAATTTTGCAAAAGGAATTTCTTCCTTTTTTACCCCAAGTGACATTCTGTCTTTCAAATCCTGAAATTCGGGCGGAATACTCAACCTTTTTTTACGGCTTAATTCTTCGTAAATGTCTAATATCTTAGTCATCTCATCAGAAACATTCTTTATAGCACTACTAAAAACCTTGAATTCTTCTTCAATTTCATATTCCGGTTTATTTTCAATCCAACCATAGTAAATTGCGTAAGCCGAATATTCTGCATGTAAACAACGATTAACACCAATTTGTTGATAGAAATTTTCTATTGCATCGACACGTTTTCTCGGTATTTTGTAAGTTCTTAAACCTTCAAAGTCCTTAGATAGTTTATATATAAGTGCAAAGTCAGCTCTGACTTCACTTTGTGAAGTAAGATATTCGTTCATTCTCATAAAACCTTCTAGTGTATATGTTCTAAATGTTTGGAACAGGAATTTCATTGTAACTTCTCCTAGGTCGGTAAGTCTGAAACCTGGAGCTCCAAGGAACTCAATGAATTGCTGATGCATCAATTGTTTCAAGTATTTTCGCAAAATACTCTTCAAATCGAAATTAATTAAACCTTGTCGCTGTGTTGATTGATAGTTATAGAACGTATTTTCAAAGAACGAAATAATCTGATCTTCCTGTTTTTTCCCCGAGTAAATTATTTCTAGAACTGCCTTCTTAAAGAGATCATCTACTGCAATGTGTGAAACAGCTTCTTCTATTTCACCTTTAAGTAATTTATTCGATTTTGCAACATCAGCATTGGTTTTTATTACTACGTATGCATAGCCTTTATTTCCAAACTCTGGCCTTCCTGCTCTTCCAGCCATCTGTAAGAATAAATAAACAGGAATATCTATCATTCTTTTTTCGCCATACATTGTTAAGTCACAAAGAATTACTGATTTAGCGGGAAAATTAATTCCATACGCTAATCCTGTTGTGGCAAAGAGGAAATTCACTTGTCTATTCTTGAATTTCTCAACAACGAATTCTCTGATTTTAACATCTAAACCGGAGTGATGGAAAGCAATCTTTTTACAAAGACAATTGTAAAGCTCTTCCTCTAAACTTGTAAACGTTGTCCTAGAAACGACATCTGCCATTTCTACTCTTAAGCTGTCTATGTCATGAACAGTTTCTCTAGCAAGTTTACATAAAGCCGTTGCTCGGCTTCTAGTACTGTCTCTGGTAGAACAAAAAAATAAAATTGGATAATTTTCACTTGAATTTAAAAGCCAGGAATATAATTCTCTCATTTTCCTGCTGGATGGGTGCTGTCTAAGATCAATCTTTCCGAACTCCAGTGGAACTGTTCTTTCTTTCCCGATTGTCAGCTCTGAATTCAACCAACCTTGAATTTCCTCTTTATCTTCAAATGTTGCAGACAAACAAATAACCCTTGTATTTGACTCTCTTAACAGCGTTAGGGCTTTCTCGAGATTAAATCCTCTATTCTGATCATATAAAATGTGAAACTCATCTACAATCGCTAAATCAAAAATCGCTGTACTTGCAGGGTTCAGAAGAGCTGCCTTATGGAAAGATTCGAAAGTAGTAATCACAATATCAGAATTTTTCCAATCACCTTTTGCAGTTATTTTATATCCCCAAACATCTTGGAGGTAACTAAATTCTTTTTGTTTCTCTGTTTTCAGAACACTTAACGGTACAAGATAGACGCATTTTCCATCCCTTCTTAAAGTTTGTAGCATAGCAAATTCAGCATTTAGAGTTTTCCCAGAAGCTGTTGGTGCAATTATTACGAAATTATCGTTTTTTAATAGTAAACCTGCTTCTAGTGCTCTTTTTTGTGAATCCCACAATTCAGTTATATTTTTAACGCTCATCAAGTCCCTTAAAATAGATTCTTCATTATTAACCACAAGATCTCCTCTAAAAAAAGGATGATAGTTAGTGGTATAATGTGTTTAGTTGTATTTGAGGTTGTTGTTTTGGGTTTTTGTCTGCAGTTGCTAACTTAGAAAATTACGTATATACGGGTTTTTTCAGAAATTAATTCTTAAATTTTTTAGAAGGCTCTCGGAATTACGTCCCTTAGTAATGCCAATTCAGAATTTACAAGTTTATCAGTTATAAGTTCAATTTGTTTATCTTTTATAGCTTGTTCGATTTGTCTCATAATCTCATTCATGGTAAGGCAATAATGTTCCCTTCTAAACATATTCCATTCATCAAAATTGATGGATTTATACTCAGGTAGTTTTTTCATTGTTTCACTCATTTGTCTGCATGCAGTACAATAGCAAGGAAGGTTATCATCACCATTTTTGTACATTGTCCAAACATCGGAAATTGATCGAGTGATTAGTTCTTTAGGATCAAACCACTTTCCTCTTTTTTCAAAACTAAATCCTCCATCACTATCATGTCCTGTAAGCGATGTGGAAACTATATCAAATCCCACAGCTGCGAGAGGGGATGCGTATATTCCCGCTTCAAGGAGCATAAATAATCTTTCCGGTTGGGCTTTTTTTATTCTTGAAATTGTATCTGCAAGCGTCCGAATTTCTTCTCGTTCTACAATTCGGCCTTGACCTATGTTAAGATTTTTAAACTTTAAGATTGTTAGTTTTGCAGGAATACGAATAATATAATCTTCAAGCTTTGATAATATGTATCTCTTTACGGATTCTTTTCGAGTCAGTATCCACGCAGGTAGTAAGAAATATGTGGCGCATTGATCAACGCTTTCATAGTTTGCATTAATTAGTTCTCTACTGATTCTGTTTATTGATATAGCCAGATCAAAGAGGCTTTCATTGGTTGCAAGTGGTACTGGAGGAATTGCAAGATCTGCTTCGCGCTCCATTGAATGATCTAACAGCTCACCTACTAGTCGGTTTCTACTGCGTCTATCCTTATCAAGTTCATGCCAAAACTTGGAGTGGAATGAACGGTGCCAATTCTTATATTCTTGATATTTTAAAGTGGAGTCCTTTTTTTCTAAAGAGTGATGGACATATTCCTTTATTGGCTCTGGTATGTTTGGAGTCGAGGCGAGGTTTTTCATATGTCTTTCATAGTATAGATATTCAAGGGATGGGTCAACTAGAAACACATTATTTTTCCGGAATTTAAGAAACCCTTCTTCCATGTATGAATTATCGAGGGTGGTTTGGTGTATTCTGACTAGTTTTGGATCTATAACTTTATTAAGATCGGGTAGTCGAACAACATGGACTCCTAGATATTGTGTGAGTTGTGTCGTTCTTAGCCTTATAAATAACTCGAGTTCATCATAATTTGGACTTTTTGTTATTCTGGGAGAAAAACAAGGCGTCTGAATTGTCTTGTTATTTATTACTGTTTGAGTAATTCTTGCATAACGGTCGCGGTTTGTTTCTTTAATTTGTACAAACTGCTTATCTTTCATTTTTTGTAACCTCAAGTGCAAACGATTGTAATTCAGAAAGGAACTTCATAAAATCTTGATCTCTTATTAGTATACCACCTTTCACAACGATTCTGTTGTACTTGTCCCTCTCTTTTTCTTGTATATAGATAAATTTTCCATCTTCATTTTGTAATCGGTAAAAGCTGTAGACGCGGTCTTTTAGATACGTATCTTTCATATTTATTTTGTGAACTATGCGGCCATTCTTATAATAAATTGTGAGTTTTCCTCGCGAAACTGAGTATGCTTCCCTTATAGCTACTAACCTGTTTAGGTGTTTTGTTACCGTTACTCTATTAAGCTTGGTCTTTTCAACAATTTCGGGAATTGTGATTCCTTTATTGATATTTAGTCTA
>JAEOTF010000295.1 GCA_016840025.1 Candidatus Hodarchaeota archaeon | reverse complement strand
GATTTTGATTCATTCCGATCCGAGTTCTTTGCAGTGGTGTATGGAATCAAATATTGGGTTCAAGCATTTGGTGCTTTGTAGCTGTAGTCGCTGTAATTAGCGTAAATCCGATAAATGCTCTCTATCATTTATTTGAAAACTTAGCTTCGCGGCTGCTAATGCCAACTCTACTGCTTCTTGAGGAGATTCTGCAATCTCAATGCTTTGCAAAAACTCCTCACTCTCAGAAAGTTCTTTAGCTGTTCCTCCAGTGCTAGGAATGGTAACAACAGGAATTCCATTTTTTTGCGCAAGTCGTGCTTCTTCTTTCGTACCCTCCTCTCCAGAGATAGTAATAATCGCATCTGACGATTTTACAACGAGAGCTCTTCGTTCTTCTTTTGTCATACCTGTAGCAATCCGAGCTGTTAATGCTGCATTTCCTTCATCCTTACTTTCACTTGGAATAAGTCCAACTGTAATGCCCTTACCATTTCTCACTCCCATTGAAACAGCTTCCATAACTCCTCCCATTCCTCCGTTAATCACAATAACCCCCTTTTCTGCGAGGAGCTCTCCTACTCTTTTCGCAATTTCATAACATTCTCTGTGAAGGTCATTATTTGCTATATCTAAATTTCTACTACCAATAACACCTATTTGAATTCTTTTTTCTGAATCAGATTTACCAATCGTTGCAGTCACTTCTTACGAGGCTCCTCTGGCTGTATCCATCTCTCTTTCTTTTTACGACGGATTCCTAAAAAGCTAAGAACTCTATTCTGTGCTTTTTTCATACTTTTCTTAGCGGTTTTAGCGGCAATGGATGCAGTTAATCGTTTCCAATTGACTTCACCTGCTTTTGCTCTTTCAAAAAAGTCTTTCAGTTCTTCGTACGGTGGTAACCAATCAAATCGCCAGAGAGACGGTGATGTATAACCTCGGAAGCGAGAAGAAAAGAGATAAAGAAGCGGTACCAAGAAGATTAAGATTGAAGCTAGGACAATACAGAGCGAGTGATAGACAAAAGGAACAGTTCTATCCCCAATCAGATCAGTTGTTGCACTTCCAATTACGGTTTTTGTAAGAATTTCAAGTTGAATAACATGGTACCCCATAGCAAACCCAATAATGGGCAATACCATCCCCTCCCCTCCTAACCACCCCATAATTTTATCTAGCCATCCTTTTTCTTCATCTTCTTCCTTAGTTTCAACTTTCTTAGCTATTTTATCTGCTTTTTTCGCTTTCTTCGACACTCCTTGGATTGAATATAGAAATGTAATTGCTAATAATACGAATGAAAAAGAAGAAGCATTCGATACTTCTCCGTTATAGAGTAAATAACCAAGGAAAATCAGATGAGGGAGGTTAAAAATGAAGAAAAACGATAAGATTGTATTAAAGACATCATCTTCAAAAAATAGTCCAAAAGCGACTAACATGATTAAGAAAGAAGACAGAACCATTAAAAGACCTGTCAAAATTTCTTCTTTTTGAAGAAGGAGAATACTAAAAAGTGCACTTCCAATTATGAGTATGATTATGGGCCCTATGAATATTGCTGAACGTGACCCAGATGGTTTTCCCAAAAAAAGGATGGAACCAGTAGTTTTCGATGCAAATAGATTTTTAGAAAATACATAAGATGCAATTACCCCCACAAATGCCCATATTCCTAAGCAAATCAAAGGAGTCCATTCTAGAAGATCTTTTTTGAGTTCCTTATCAAACATGAATATAACAAAAATAACGCCTGTAAATACGAGTGTTGCTAACCATTTTCCGATATAAAACTTGATTTGTTTTGCAATAATTCCAGAAAATATTAATCCTAATGCAAGACTCATTTCAGCTGCATAAATTGTTAATAACAGTTCTTCATCCATTATTCCGCTTTCTCTTTCATAGAGGATAGCTGCTCCTGTGCTTCCTGCAATAAATATGAATAGAAGTATAGTATAAAAGATAAAACGGCGTGAGAAGAGAGTTTTAACCCCTGCAGTCATTGTGTTAATGAAATAATCATAGAATGCTCGTTCTACATATGACATTGCTTTTTTCTCCTTCTTTAATTAAAAATAATTGCTAAATAACTTCAATACTACTGTTTTAACTATAATATATTCAAAATTTTCGTATTAATATCAAACTAGCTAATGAAGTTAAACTCAAAATAGTCTAAATTAAATGTTAAGTATGAGTCTGTTGGAAAAAACACGATCTTTAGAAGTCATTTTCAATCTTGGTTGCATACTAGGGGACTTTTCAAAAAGTATTGAAGTAGCTAATCTTTCAGAAAGGCAAGAAGCTTATTCTGTCCTTCGAAAATTTGTTAAAATAAAAGTTCTATTGGTTCTTGAACAACTGAAGGAAGTTAATGAAGGATTAGCGTACCTCGATATTTCAAAGGAAACTCAAAAAGACATTGAATTGTTTTCCAATCAACTTACAGAAAAATATGGGATCAAGCTCGAGGAAGAGAAAAAACAAGAGGAATTGTTACTTACAAAATTAAAAACCAAGATTAAAACCCGAAAAAAAGAGAAAATAACCTTAAAACACGAAGATATAAAGGAATTATCGCCGAAATTAAATATATGGAAAGATAGAATAAAAATTGAGCTTAATAGGCTGAATTTTGAATAATAAATCTCTTTTTTTCCATGGTGCAAAATAGATGCCAATATTAAACCCCTCAACACTGGAAAAATCTATAAAACCACAAAAAGAGTTACCTGAAGAACGTTTTTGGGATGCAAGTGCAAAAAAATACCTTTTACGTCAAAAAAAACAGGACTATAGTATACATTTCAACAGAATTAAAGATGTAATTAAGAACGATGACACTAAATTCATTCTCAATTTAGCTTGTGGAAAGATTGATAATTTAATTGCCTTTCTTCAGCCCAACCAATCTCTTTTCGTATTAAATATAGATCTTTCCTCTCTCATTATTCAGTTCAATGATAATTTTCTTTTACAACAAGGTTTTACACCCTGTCTCGTGGAACAAACCCGTTGGTGGAGGAAAAATCAGCTATTTATTCGAAATCTTTACGGTGATGCCCAAAATCTTCTGACTAATACCCAATTCTTAACCCTTTCTCCAAATACTATGCTCTTATGCTTTGATGGATTTCCTAACATGAATCTTTCTTGCAAAGAATATTTAGAAGATATTTTTCATTTTTTACAATTATTCTCATTCTCTTATACCACCTGGCTTTATCCTGGTTCAAATTTTTCCTTTTTTCTTGAAAAATTACAATTCTACTACAAAATAGTTTATAAAAAACACCAAATCCCACTTCATTACATATCTTGTCGGTATTTTTCTTGGGATGGAGAAACTCAAATGTTGCTAGATGATCCTATATCTGAGTTCTCACTCCATAAAATCCATCTCATTAAGAAGAGGATCGGTCTTCTCACTAGAAATAAGGAAATTAGTGCTATACAAGTAACTTTTACCGATAATAATCCGCCTAAAATGCGTTATCATGCTTTTTATGGACAACCCAGCTTCCTCATACGTTTAGCTAAGCAAAAAGGTCTCAAAATGATACTTCCACCTTCAGTAAACGTCCTTAAAAAGAACAGTTTTATTAAAACTTACCCCTTGAATTTCAAAGGAATATTAAATGAAAATTAATGCGAACTAATCCATGTTAGCTTTATTAGAATACATCTTCATATAATCAATTAATACAAGTCTTTACAAACAAAATTCTAGTTCTGCCACATTTAGTGCTGTTTACTCCTGCCACACTGTAATTTTAATCATTAAACCGTTCTCATCGGTTGATTTGACCTCAAACTGATCAACAATCTGTCTAACTGCTTGAATAATATCTCTTCTTTCAAAAACTTCTATGTTTTGGTTTTCTTTTCCTTTTATTTGTGATTCTTCAAAAATTAGTCTAATTCCCACTCGACCAAGATAACTTGCCTTTTCAATAGAGAGAGATGCTGCGGAATTTCTGTCTAGAACATCCTGAGATAGTTCTGCAGATGCATTCAAGAGTTTAGTTAATTCGAGTCTACTAAATCCTAACTCAGTTGCTATACCCATAACTGCTCGTCGAGTCCTTTGCAGGTCCTTTGATTGTGAAATAGAAAGATTTCGCTTCATCTTAATTCATCTTACTTGATGGAGGTTCTGAAGTGACTTAATTTCTTGTGATTGAGTTAGGAATCTTTTCTACTAACTTTTTTATTATTCTTTAATTGGAGATCACAATCTTAGTCACTAACCCACTTCGAGAATGATGAAAACTGCTACTTAATAAACACACTCATTCAATTTTTTTCAAGATTAAAAGAGATCTAACTGAACAATGCGAAAATTTTCTGTATCAATGCCGAGTAACCACATTAATTCATCTTTATTTCTATCTTCTGTAATATCTTTAACCATTATGGTCTCATAAGTCGTCTGCCACTCAAATCCCAGGTTTTTTATCATATTATCCATATATCGCCCTAATCTTCCAGGAATTAGAATTCTACCTTCTGCCCTTAAATCACTAACGCCTTTAAGTCTTTTAAAGAGGTTTACAAGTGTTTTTTTATCTTTTACACAGATATCTAGAAGAATGGAAGCCACCCGATTTGATATATGCACAGCATAGCCCTGAATATTGCCATTCTCCTTTTCTAATAGAATATCTGAGGGAGAACAGTGATTCCACGCGAATTGCCCCTGAAAAAAATTAGATGGTCGTATTGTGAATCCATATGTCTCTCTTGTTACTTCATGAAAAACATTATGTGTTTGTTTTTGCTCTTCTTGGTTATAAACACTCCAGAATTTCTGACTACTTTCATCTCGAGCAAGATTATTTATTTGTCCTGTGTAATTGCCTAATCGGCACATGTCGATATATTTAAACTGCTTATACATCTTATATGCAATATTATTAACTGAAACTATCAAAAAACTAAGTTGAAATCCTTTAGTTTGAAGGAAATCATGAGCATATCGTAATAAATGAGAAGCTATCCGTCTTTTTGCATATCTTGGAGAAGTACAGACACCCCAAACCCCCCCAATTGGGATTATTCCTTCACGAGAACGTATTTCTGCCCGCATTACTCCACATTGTCCTACTACCTGATTGTCTTCAATTGCATAGAATGCATCTAATATTCTTGAATCATACTTTTGTATACGCTGTAGCTCCGAATGAGAAAATAAGAAACCAAAACCAGCCCAACTCAATGGCCAAGAATCCAATTCACAAATTTCATCAAGTGAAAGGACATGCAAAATGGATTTATTCTCTCCTTATTAAAAATGTGTTGGTCTTTCGCTTTGAAATTCAACATTCCTAAGTTTTCTCATTAAAATAGGTTTAACTGCGGCTATTCGCACTCGTTTTTTTATAAAAGTTCCCTTCGGACCCAAAGAAAGTAACATTAGATATGAATTGATGAGGTTTTCAACTCCTTTTAGGTCTGCAGGTAAAATCTCCATATTACAAATTATATTGATTTTTCTTTCTCGAAGGAAGTCTAGATAATCGCCATCACTTTGTTTTGATTGAGCTCTCAACTTTGACTTATGATCTTTCATAAAATCCTTGAATCTCTCAATAGGCAATTCTCCTCCTTCGGTACCGAACGGCCAATGGCAATCGCGTTCTGGAGTCAATTCTGAGATGTGTATATACGTAAGGTCTGATAGAAGACTCTCGGGTATGTTGAAAAGGTCGTTTTTTCCATGTGTAAGAAATGAGTGAGGTACATCAAAACAGATCTGCGTCTTAGATTGTATTTGTTCTTTTGTTGCAAGGTACCACTGCTCGAATTCTTGTAATTTTTGCCCAGGCATATTTTCCAAGAGTGGGGTTATTTTAATTCTGTTTAAATTTTCTAAAAAGTAATCTTGATCTCCTTGGGGATCTACTGGTGGATGTATAACTACGGAATGCGCTCGAAGTTTCTCAGCGTAAGTTTCTACATTGCTAAGAAAAGTTTCAACCTTATCTGAGTGATCTCTGCTACTTAAGTCGTAACCCCAATCAGTATAATATGGAGAATGGAAAGTAACTGACTTATTTCCTAATAACGATGCAACTTCCTCCACATCACTAAAGACTGTAGGATCAAACTCAACATGATCGATCCCTATCAAATTCACTAATTTCATCCAATGTGATGGTTTAACTTCTCCTAATTGCTGAATTGTTAGTCCAACTAGCATTTTTAACCTCAAAAACTTGAGTACCGACTCTTATCTCTTTTGTTTTTCGGCTAACTAAGTCACCATTAATCATAAAGCTGAATGTGAATAACTGAAATAATTAGCAAAAAAAGCAAAATTTATCGTGAATTGGTTTGAAAGCAGTAATAACTGGTGCCACTGGATTCTTAGGAGGGTATTTACTTCATGAACTTCAATCTACCTATGATGAAATCTATGTTATTGTAAGAAATCCCAAAAAATTCGATAAAATAACCAATTCGCAAATTATTCCAGTTTTAGCAGATGTTACAGACCCAGCTACCTTAATAAAACCTTTTAAAAACGCTGATCACTGTTATCATGCTGCAGCCAAAGTGGGATCATGGCCTAAGAATCCAAAGGAAGGATATATACAAGTAAACGTTGAAGGAACTCAGAATGTTTTAGATATTGCAAGAGAAACCAATATTGAGCGAGTAATCTATACAAGTAGTTTTTTTGTTCTTGGGAGTACTAAGGAAGTTCCTGTAGATGAGACTTGGAATAATCCTATTCAATTCAAACATCCATATATCAACACAAAATATGAAGCTACTAAGTATGTGGATGATTATATTCAAGTATATGATGAGCCATCCATTATAACGGTCTATCCAACCTTTATTATTGGTCTGGGTATGGGTGCGAATAATCCTGTTTCAAACAATCTTTTAGCATATTTAAACGGAAAATTACCTGGTCTGCCTATCCCTTGGTATATTGGTCTACCAGGCGGCGGTAAGATTCAATGGAATTTTGTGTTAGCTGAGTCTGTTGCTCAAGGACATGTGTTAGCTGCTTTTAATGGTAAAAAAAGTGAAAAATACATTTTGGGAGGAGAAAACATTCCTTTACGTGACTTTTTTCATCTCTTTGGTTCAAAAATTGGTAAAAAACCACCGGGTAGAATTCCTAATTTCTTAGCTAGTCTATATTCTCAAATACTAGAACTTGGAAGAAATGCAACTCTTCCAGTTTCAGAGGTGGAAATAGCTAAGCGGTGGTTTATTTTTGATTCTTCTAAGGCAATTAATGAATTGGGATACACTCCTAAACCTATTGATAGCATTATTCGTCCTTGGCTTGAAGAACGATTAGGGAAAGCAGATTTTTCGAAAAAAACCGCTCAAAAGCTCCAAAACTACTTAGAAGAGAATAAAAAATAATACACTATGTGTTGTCCTCTGTAATTCTGCCTAAAACAATTTCTTCTGGACTTAATGTGATCTCAGTTTTCTAATGGAATAAATCTGTCTTTATTATTCCTTTTTGTTTTTTTTATTAGTGAAGAATTGCGAAATCACTATTTAGAAAACATAATTGACTTTTAAGAACTTAAAATACCAGAATGCGCATTTTTTTGATTTCTATCAAATACACCACTTTCAGTATAGTCTCTCTTCAGACTACTTATAGCCGATAAAATCGAAAAATTGTGAGAACACCTCTTCTATTAACCACATTAAAGAAAGGGACCATTTTGAAGGTTATTCGCTGTAATATGAAACAGATTGGTGATGATCCTTTAAAGGGACTAATTGGGTGAGTATTTTGGTTTTGGAATTGAAGTATAAAAGACCATCCCGTCTCCAACAAACAGAAGTGGTCTTTTTAGAGCCAGAAGTATCGCAGTCACAGTTCTTTTTCCAAGCAGAAATTGCGGATTCTCAGCTAATAGCTGAACTATTTTATCGCTTGCACCGAGTTGCTGCTATCCGAACTGGTCGTATTCCTATTAGTGACAATGTCGTTGGTAGCGGATCTCGTGCCCGACGGGGTTGGCGTTCAAGATGGTGGTACTATGATCCAATAATTACTGTTCAGAATGACTTCGTTGAATTTGAAACCTTTAGTTTGGATATGGGCACCTATGCAAAGATATATTTCCGTGAGGATGCCTTCAAAAATGTGGAACACTGGGAAGTTGGCGTAACTAATGTGGATTTTTCCAAAGAGTTTATCTCTAGAATACGGAATGCTAAAGGGTCATTAAGAAATATGCTTATCGATCCTGAAGGATTAGAGATTCAATCCGATACCGAATCAATGTTAGAAAAGAAAATTCCATTACCAGAAAGCTGGGAGGTAGGATTGGAGAAAATAAGAACTGGGTTAAAAGATTATAAGTCTGATTTCGATGTAAAAGACTCTAACCATCAAAATATTATCAACAGAACTCCTTTTTCTCAAACCTTCATGAGATCTTTCACAAGAGAGCGAAAGGTTTGGCAACATGATAAAGGGTGGAATGTAATTGAACTAGCATTACGAAGGAAGCAAGGACATCTAACAATTGCAACCACTCCGACAGCTCAAGATCGTTTTGATGGTCGTAAGAATATCAACTTTGAAGTGGTCAAAAATGCTAAAGGACTACGAGGGGTAAAATCATACTTTTTACGAGTAGAAGCACTCGATGCAACCCACTATCGAATTGTCGGTGATACTATTCCTCACTTTGTGACTCATGAACGTGGAAAATGGACGTGTGATTGCCCTGACTATTGGCAGAGGGGAGTTAACAACTGTAAACACATCCACGCCGTCAAACTTCCCAATTTGATGGTCATTGGGGTAAGTGAAAACGAATGGGCTGTTATAGATAACAAACGCGAATATGCCGTGCGTCTCCGCCAGAATGAGTATATTTGTGAGTGTAATGAATTTAAAAAGTACAATCTCTGTCATCATATTGCTAGTGTCCAGCGTAAACAAGAAGATTATCAATTCAAAGAAATCAAACAAGATTTCACGCCACTGGGGTCCAATATTGACGAAAACTTAACAGTGACCGACATAGAAATCAATATGGGATTAGAAAAGGCTATTCGTCAAATAGCAAAAACTATTTTCAGTAAAGCAACTCACGTCAAACTAGGAAAGAAGAAATTCCCTATTCTTACGAAAGTAGGGCAGAAAAATTAGCGTCATCTAGAATTTGTAATTGGTCAACTACCCACAGACACAAGTGATCTGTGGGCTTGGGATGGTTTACCATTTTAAGCCCTGTTGATTAGCCTCAACATCATCTGTAAAGGTGATGTAGTCCGTTACGGAGAATGGATAGGTACTGTCGGATACTCCACAAGTCTGACACTCTACGGTCAGTGATTAAACATCGCTACAGGGTTAGGCGAAGTGTTGCTGACACGAAACCTCTAGTAACATTGGCAATGTGGACTACTCCCTTCGGGGAGCCAGGCTTTCTTTTAGCCTGACCAATAGAGTATGAAGAACAGAAAAAGAACAAATGAGTGAGAATGAAACAATGAGCAAAATATTCGTCTTAAACCGACATGGAAAGCCTTTAATGCCAACCACGCCACGTCAGGCACGCTTATTACTCCAGTCGGCTAAAGCGAAGATTTTAAGACATGATCCGTTTGTAATTCAACTAAACTTTGGTTCGAGTAATTACACACAGGATATAGAGCTAGGGATTGATTCAGGATATACATACATTGGTTTTTCGGCACTTACACGATACGAAGAACTGTTTTCAGGGGTATTACGTCTTCTTGAAGGAATGTCCGAGAGACTAAGTGAAAGAGCAATGTATAGAACCCACCGGAGACAACCTTTGCGGTATCGAAAGCCCCGATTTGATAATAGATGCAGAAAGGAAGACTGGTTCCCCCCTTCTACTCAGCATAAGTTAGACTCTCATCATCGCTTGATTGCCTTACTTCAATCTATTCTCCCGATTACTCGCATCACGATAGAAGTAGCTAATTTTGACATCCAGAAAATCAAAAATCCCGACATTAATGGCAAAAAATATCAAGAAGGCGAACAAGCCGGTTTTTGGAATCTCAGAGAATACATTCTCCATCGAGATCACCATGAATGTCAGAACCCCGACTGCAAGAACAACTACAAACAAAAAATCCTCGAAGTTCACCATGTCGGCTTTTGGAAAGGAGATCAAAGTGATAGACCTAGTAATCTGGTTACACTCTGTATTAAATGTCATATTCCAAAGAATCATAAGGAAAAGGACTCCTTTACGGCTGGCAACCGAAATTAAAACCCTTCAAAGCCGAAACCTTCATGTCTATAGTGCGATGGCGCTTAGTGAATGCACTAGATTGCGAACACACCTATGGTTATCTAACCAAGATGAAACGAAAGGAATTAGCCCTTTTGAAGTCCCATGCCACCGATGCGTTTCTGGTTGCGAATGGGACAACTCAAAAACGGGCTATTCCTATTAGTTTTGAACAAATCAGACGCAATAACCGCGCTTTACAGAAATTCTATGACGCGAAATACGTGGACACCCGTACAGGCAAGAAGGCAAGTGGACAGGCGTTATTCAGTGGCAGACGCACCCGCAACAAGAACCTGACCGAAGAAAACCTACGGAAGTATAGAGGGCACAAGACTAACAAAGGGCGGGTAAGCATTCGTAGGCAACGCTATAAGTTCCAACCCAAGGATATTGTCCTATTTCAAGGGAAAAAATTTCTGGTCAAAGGAATGCAGAACTATGGCCAATACATCAAGCTAGATGGACTAGCTAAACCTGTCAAAACCTCATTAGTAACCCCTATCTGTTGGCGAAAAGGCATTTGTAGAGCTATAGACTCTGAAACTGCCAATTCATCCCACCCACGCAAGCAATGAGTGGGGTTTCTTGGCAATGTTTTATAAATGTAGAGTTGCATAATAAGAACGGAAGAAACACGAAAGATGACTAAGGACTGAAATTTTATGTCATATGAAAGAACTTATCCTCTCCTTGTAGCAATTATTCTTGGACTTCTTCTTATCCTCATAGATCGCTTCTATACAAGACATCTAAGAAAAAAATCGATAAAAAAGATAAAAAAAGGAACTGTAAACCAAAAAACACCCATAGAAACATCTCCCGACCATTAGGATGATATATTGAGATAATAATATTATTAGCAGTATCAGCATCTGTTATTTTCTTTTATTCTAAGTTTAATGAATATTTCTGTCATGCAACCGATCTATTAAAAAAGATCATTTTTAACAGTACACTCTAAATTAATGGATTTGAGGAATTTAATGAAAATAAGATGGCCTGATTCACACTGAAAAAGTAAATTCCTCCTTTTAACTCATCATTGTATTTCTAAATTGTGATGTAATACTCATGTATGCTTATAAACTCGCGCACAATACAAACCATTAAATATAAGCATAATAATAGGTTTTGTGGCGACTGAAATGAGTCAACAACTCGAGTTTACAGTTGCAGAGTCTCTTTCCCGTGGATTAGTCGGGTGTTCTGAATGTTTGAGCATAGTTAGTGCGAATGTCGATCGCTGTCCACTTTGTAAAACACCTCTTCGGATTTACCAAAAGAAAGAAAACTGACAAAATTTCTAGAGATTTCTTAAAACGATCTTTTTCACGTGATATCCTGGGATGGACTCCTCTGGGCTTTATTCAGCAGAGGAAGTCAATTATAAGTGCTTGTCTTAGAGGTTTGGAGTCATAAACTCTATTTTTTCCTCATTCATTAATTTAAACGAGAAAATAAAACCGCCCGCTTCGGGAAGGTCCCATTCCTCTCCTAGATCGGTTGTGAAGCACATAAAAACAATAGCAACTTTTCTGGTATTCTCTTTAATCGAACCTATAAAAAAGAATAATTCAGCTATATTCCATCCTTGGACATTAAAATCAGTCCAGTTTTCCCCTGTGTTTAGAACAGCAACTAAATCTTTTATTGTCTTTTTGGGAAATGAAATCTCTACTCCTGCTGGATATAGGGATCTTCTCTCCTCATCAATCCATAAACACTTTTCATTAGCAAAAAAATTGTGTACCTGGTAACCAGCGTCCTCAAGGATTCTTCTCGTTCTATCAAACTCTTGTAACATACCACTTTGTATAATCCCACTGATCTTTAATTTCAATATTTTATCTGGGAAATTTTCTGCCATTTTTATTCCACGTTAGAATGTGTTAACATACAAACACATAGTAATAAAAATAGGATTGAAGGAGGAAAGTAAAAGCGGTAGTAGCTGTAGTCAATACTAATCATACCTATAAAGGCGACAAAATACGTTGGTCCATCTGTGAATGCCTCAGATCGCGAAAATTATGAGATGGAGAATTGTATACTTTGAAACCGAGAAAACGAATTACCCTTAATAATATGACTAACAGCTTGATTCATTCAAATCGCCTCGGAAGCAAGGCGGATTTGCAGAGTCAACAAAAATCCATAGAGCCATATAAATTCTCTTTTTCATATGGGGAATCTCAATCCTATACTTTTGAATTTCCAGAAGAGAAATTATCATCCAAATCTAATCAAACCTTAACTTCCAAAATTACGTCCTCTATTGAGTCTCAAATTAAATACTATGAAGAGAAAATTCTTTCTCTTGACGAGGATCTTCTTCTTGGTCTGATTTCTGAGCAAGAACATGAAAAAATGCTAACAGATTATGAAAAAAAGCTTCACGAACTCCGTTATCTCTATGAATAGAAGATAAGGCTTCAATCAAGTATAATTTGGTAAAGTTGGTAACTAAAATGGATGAGCTTAAAATAAAATTTGTAACATCCGCTGGAACCTTTGATGGTTATCTCTATCCTAACAAATGTCCAAAAACGACAGAAGTTATTTGGAAGCTTCTTCCTATCGACGGAATCGCCAGAAGATGGGGACTTGAGATCTATTTCGATCTTTCCATCTTACCAGAAGAGAACATTCCCAGAGAAAATGCTCGTGAGGTTGTAGAGTCGGGGGATTTAGGTTATTGGCCGACAGGAACAGCTTTTTGTGTATTTTTTGGTCCTACTCCTGCTAGTAAAGGTGATGAAATACGTCCTGCGTCTGCAGTGAATGTTTTTGGGAAATTAGATGGTAATTTAGCTCATCTGGATAATGTTAAAGAAGGAGAGGAAGTAAAAGTCATTAAAGATGAATGACCTTATAGCTCAGTTCATCATTCTAAAATTAGACCACAGAGAGGACAAACCTCAATATCTAGTTCTTCTATCTGCTGAAAACATGTATTGCATGTTTGGATTCCACAATGATTACACTTAAATTTAATATCTGCTTCATTTGACATTAGATCACATATATAACAATGAGGTTTATCCCCTATCCTTTCTACTCGGGTGAAAAACACCTGACGTGAGAGATCGATTTTCCCTTTAATAAATCCTCGGAAGATAAGGTCTTGAACCGCATTTAATGCCTTGTCCTGAGGTAAGTCAATGTCACGAAGGATTGAATCAAGTTTAATGATCGTTCCAGAATCTTGAAATGCTTTTAAATCTCGTACAACTCCTTTCAGTCGTGGATCAACGAATTTCCTGTCAGGTTTGGAAATTTGCAATTCTAATTCAATTTCTTTGCATAATGGACAATTCTTAAGTTCTTTTCCATTTTTAAATGAAGGAAATGTGATGGTGCAAGAGGGACAATGATGGGGGGATTTTCCTAGTATATCCAAACTAGTTATGATCCCTTGAATTTTCCCTTCTTGATAAACACAAATTAGTCCCTTATTCATGCAAAGCTGACCTAGAAGCTGAGCGACGTTGTAGGTTGATAGCTTAAGATGATTCTGAATTGAATTGATATCCACTCCAAATTTAAGCTGCGGTAGATTGATGTCTCCAATATAACCGTTTTTTGTGAAATAACCGTGAAGAATTAGTCTATTTAACTGTTTTAAAAGCTTTTCTACTTCTTGTTGGTCTAAATTCCATTGATTTGCCCATCTATTCAAATTTAATTCTATAATTGTACTTATGTCAAAAATTAGTTGTTCATAAACATCAAGAAGGGAGAAAATATCATTATTTAATGAAAGAATAACATCTACCCCTGCTTGATTTTTGTATTTTTGTATTATCTCCTTTAAATAACCCGAATCTATTCCAAATAATTTCGAGATAAATTTAAATGTTATTTTACTCTCAGTTTTAAGGCTTTCTTTGATATAATGAACAATTACAGGATCGTCGTACTTCTTACTTTCAGATATGGGTTTTTTCTTAAGAAAAACAATATGAAGGATATTCTGGGTGTCTATGAATCCTCTGAATGTTTCTTGATCGGTTAATCGAGTTAGGATTTCAAGAAGATTTTCTTCTTTCCATCCTCCAAGTCGAAAGAGTAACTCTCTAATTGGAATGGTGGAAATATCAGTAAGCTCACTTTCAACTATTTCTAAGGCTCTAGGACATGTATAAAATCTTCTTTCCATCAAATCCCAAAATCCAACGTTATTTGACAAATACCCCCTTGTAAATGCCCCTATAAATTCATCTGGTATCTGGTGTTGCTCAATTAACTCAAATAAATCTATAAATCCCTTTTCTTTCAACCCTTGATCTACTTGTGCTTGTAAATAGCTTATTGGAAAATATATCTCCCTTTTACTAGAGAAATATCCCGTCGTACTCTTATTGCCGATCCACTTCATTATGAGTTGTTTTTGATCGTCAGAAATAACAGGGATCGGTTCTTTAGCTTTGTTTAACGTGATTAAGTATTTCGCTTTTTGTTTCTGTTTTAAATAGTAATATAATCCTAAACCACCCCATAATCCAATTAATATTAGCCCTAAGAGAATTATGAGAAGTAAGTCGAAAATCACAATCAAACAAGCCTTTTAATTCGTTATCAGTTCATTTAATAGGGAAGTAATCACTAAGAAAGTTAGGATGGCGTTTTCTTGTCCATTCTACTACACTTGCAACAAGATCAGACTTTCTCAAAAATTTAAGGGTAGTTTGAAACTCAGCATCTTTTATAGGATTCCATTTAATCAATTCATTTTCTAATTTTCCACTTCCTTTAGCAAAGTAAGCAAGATAGTTCTGCACTAACCGAGTATCTAAGAGATAATTTTCAAGTTGGATGAGTTCTAGCATTTCTTCAGGTATTTTTGTGTCATATGATTCGGGTAAGTTCTGATTATGAATTCTTAGTAAAGCCTCAACTAATTCAGAAACTAATCCAGATTCCCTTGATACAGTAATCGGTAACAATTTCGCTGCATTTGTTGTGATTTGTGGGATTTTTCCTCTTTGAGCTAAAAGCAGGAACCTTTTATGAGCATAATAAGTACAGACTGTTGAATTCAAGCTAGCTAACACAATTCGTAGATCTAATGCATCTGTATTCAAGTTAATTCCTTTATTAAAGGAATTTTGATCGCCCTGCTCTAAATTTAGATCTTTTGAGGTTATTATGAAAATATTATGAGTTGCTCTATATCCTTCTCTATCTAATGTTCCTGTAAGTTCCCATCCTGCTTGTCGTAGAAAGATCTTCTCTCCTGCAAATTGGACTTCTTTATTTCCAAACCCCGGCAGTCCTTTTTTTTCATTTCTAGCTCTTAAAGTAACTTTCTGTACTAATTCAGGGTCATAAATTAAATACAGCTGATTATTTTTGAGTTGAGCAGATGAGGGGTATATTAATCGCCATTTTTGAATTGAACTTCCACCTTTTACAAAAGGTTTAGCTTTCTCAGAGGGGCTTGCACTCCAAAAGTCAGGATGTCCACCTACATTGTATCCTACGTCAATTTCACCAATATCTCCCAACAATAGAATTTTTTTTCTCTCAATCTCCTCTAGAATTCTCTCGACAACTGGATCAAATAGCTCAAATTGATATCGATTATCGGCTGAGAAACGAGTTTGAAGTGTTGAAGAACCGAATTTGAAGGAAGAGTCATAAAACTCTGTCTTATGAGATATTTCAGGGATTTTTTTTTGTAAAAATAACAGGATTTGTCCGCTATGAACTCCAAGAAAGGATTTGAATCCTTCATAAATTGTCATAATTGTAGTATGTTTTACTAAGTATGCTCTGATTTTTTCATAGGCTTCCACATAAAAAGCAGTGTCTAACACAAAGAATAACAATCCGTCCTCTTTTAGTAGTTGAACTCCTCGTTCTATAAAGAACATCATTGTCCCAATTCTTTGCCTAAGATTCTTTTTGTTCGTAATAAACTCATAGTTTTTTATGAGAAGTTTTCGTTCGTGGAAGTTAAGCTGTTGTTTCCCTTTTTTTGAAGTATAATAGGAAATATATGGAGGGTTTCCGATAATAATATCAAATCCTCCTTCTAAGAGAATATCAGAGAACTTTAATATCCAATGAAAGTATAGAGAGGTACTAGATTTAACATCATATGCTTTATTCAGGATGATAGCTACTTCTTTGTCATATTTCTCAATCTCTTCCATTAATTTCCTTGCTTTGAGTTCATCTTCTTCTTGTTGATATATTCTGACCTTTTTTTTTCGCTTATTTAGATAATCAAGTAAATTTGAAGGAATTAACTGTTTTACATCATGGTCCAACGATGTTCTCCCAATAATAGTATTCCCACAAAGTATGTTAAAATCAAGACGTAAGGGGATTTTCTGGGTCTCTGAGGAGGAGTTTGCATCTAATTCCTTTACAAATGAATACAATCTCTCTCTGCATTTTTTTACTGCTTTTTCATTGATATCCACGCCATAAAGATTGTGGTGAATTATTTTTCTTGCGAAATGCGCCTCATTACACGATAAATCTAGTTTTTTAGCTATTTTTTTGTGGAATCCCAATAATGTTTTTAAAGCAGACAGGAGAAAAGCCCCTTCTCCCACAGATGGGTCTAATAGTCTTATGCTGGGTAGACCCACCGTTTCATCGAGCAAATATCTTAGATCCTTTTTATCACTCGCTAAAATTTCCTTAAAATCACTGATATCTCGGTTTAATCGTCTAGAAAGGTCTTTTAAAATAGCTTTTTCCAAAATATGGTTTGTTAATTCGGAAGAAGTATAATAGGCACCAAGCTTCTCCTGAGGCCTCATTTCATTGATTTTTTTCTTTTGAAGAGGAGAATTAGCGCACAAAAAACTAAACCTCTCATAATTACATATTAACTACTAACTAATTTGTAGTTAAATCTACTTAACTCATTTTTTGCAGAAATTCGACCCAAAAGCTTTGGACTGAGTAATCCCAAGTTACTTTATCTCTCAATTTAGTATTCTCTTGTTTCTTCTGTTCTAAGAAACCTTCATCAAGAAATTTGGTGAGTGCCTCCTCAAGTGATCCTTTTTGTTCTGGATAAATAGTTACTATTCCTTTTTGGTTTGGATAGTACTCACTCATACCAGAACGAGGCCATCCATCTATAGTGGTTTGTTCTGAAACTATAGATGGAGTATGGGTTGCTGTAGCTTCGAGCTGAATGATTCCAGATGGTTCATACAAGCTGTTTCCAACAAACACTGTGATATTTGATAGTAGGTCTGTTTTAGGCATCCAGAAGGCACATTCTATGATGTCATAAGGACTAAAATCATAAGTTTCAAGAACTTCTTTGAAGTGTTCTGGTTTGGGACTTGAGGTAGGAATGGTGTCAGTATCCACTATTACATTCTCATGCAGTTTACTCTTAATTTCTGTAGGTGTAAATATTAAGATCTTCTTATTTACTTGAGCAGCTTCGTTAGTGATTTTTATGACATAATCATTTAGACCTAAAGCAACAAATGCCCGATAAGTTGAAGGAATTTCACCAAACAATTGTGTTAGCCCTTTTTCAGGGACTGGTCGACCAATCCAGGCACAAACACCCTGCTTTCCTTTAAATATATTCTTTCTAATTTCTCGATTTGGTTGTGCTTTGAATTCATCTTTGGGGACTCCATTAGGCGCTCTAAATATGTTTTTGTTAGGTATTTGGTATGCTCGTATGTAATGATCTAACATTGCCTGTGAAGGCGCGAGAAGTGCGTCAATTAAGCCTTCTTGGAATCTGTTAAAAATGGATACTTCACGTTTATGCCTATTACTTTCATGAACAGTCTTTTTCCCCTTTTCAACAAGATCTACGGTTTTATGACCGATCTTATTACCTAGTAGTGTTCCTAAGTAAGCACCAAGGATTTCATTATGAATTTCTACGATCAGCTTAAATCCATTTGTTTTAAGAGATTCAAGCATTTGCATGAGACCAGGTTCTACAAAGTGATCATGAGCGATAAAAAATAGTGGAAAATCTTTTCGTAAGGACATTGACCCTGCATGAATATCTTTTATTACCATAAATATTTCATTACATTGTTCCTTGAGAAACTTTGCCAGAGAATAAACCGCTTTATCCTCTAATACAGGATCTTGTGGATAAACCTCATAAGGCATAAACCGATCTCGAAGAACTATGTGATTCTCTTTTATTGTTTCATGAGGTGTACCTCGACCAATCTGAACAATATACCAACCTTTTTGTGCGAGAAGGGCTGGAACGTAGGTTGATACCTGACCCAAGCCACCAATGACATTTTTAGGGGTTTCGGGGCAAATCCAAAGAATCAATCCTTGATGTCGGTTATTAAGATTCTTTCTTAGTAATCCCGCAAGTGATAGCACAGGTTTTTCCTCGAATTTAGCGTTTTTATTCAGAAAAAAAATAATTTTTTGTATTTTAATTGAAGAATCTACAATCACTCAGAATCCGCAAATAGTGAATAATCTAATCTATAACTCTTCGTAAAGCAACTATGCCAACTTTTGCTCAATTATTAGACAAAATTGGATACTAAACTACTAAATAGAAAGACTTATAGGAAGAATGAGATATTGGAACGATATATGGATTCGAATTGGGATTGAGCACCAAACCTCTTCTCAGGGATTGAACCCTACGCAGAAGCACATTTAACCATGTTCAGCTACATTTAGCTATGTTTGATGCGTACTGTATCAACCCAAATAGATCAACGAGACGATTGGAGCGATTTATGCACGGGTGTCCTCGAAAAGACAGCTAGCGGAGCTATTCCGCCAAATCGCGTTTTTAAAAGAGCAGGCTCAAACTTAGTAGACTCAAATCATACGAGAATACGTGGATATCGTATCGGGGCTCAAAGATGACCGGCCAAGTCTACTCAGATTGTTAAGAGACGCAGCTCAAGGAAAATTTGCCTGGGTATATGTGACCTACCCTGATAGGTTAGTAAGGTTTGGTACACGAATCATTCAGTCCAAAGTCCAACTTTTTCCCATAGAATGTGGTGTGTTTAAATCAGATAAAAAATTCAAAGGACTTAATTCACTAAAATCAGCTTTGCAGATTTTATGCCCAAAGTGACAAATAAACTGCTTAATAAAGCCATTTTTCGCTCCATTTTTGGTCCTGAAAACAATCAATGAAGTTTAGTCGTGAAGGTATTATATCATGGTAGCTGTAAAAGATGAAAAGGTAGTTTTTGATTTTGACGAGGGTAATGCTCAAATGCGGGATACTCTTGGTGGTAAGGGGGCTAATTTAGCTGAAATGACCAAACTAGGTATCCCTGTACCTCCTGGGTTTATTATTACTACTGAAGTATGTCGGGTTTATCAAAAAATTAGCGATAAAGAAACATTCATTAAACAAGTAGAAGATAAAGTTCGTTCCCATCTAAAAAACCTTGAATCAAAAACAGGAAGAAAATTAGGCGGAGATCCCCCCTTACTCCTCTCAGTACGATCAGGCGCACCCATTTCTATGCCTGGTATGATGGATACCGTTCTTAATTTAGGAGTAAATGAGGAAACTATAGTTACATTATCTGCTGAAACTGACCCAAGATTTGCTTATGACTGTTATCGAAGATTTATCCAAATGTTTGCAGATGTAGTTCTTGGGGTTTCAAAATCTGGATTTGAAAAGATAATCGAAGAAGTCAAGGAAGAAATAAGCGTTGAATTAGATAGTGAAGTCCCAGCAGAAGGTTGGATGACTGTTGTAGCGCGATATAAGCAATTATTGAACGAATTGGGGGAAGAAATTCCGGACGATCCCTTTCAGTGTCTCATGATGTCGATTGAGGCAGTTCTTCAAAGTTGGAGTAATAAACGGGCTATAACTTACCGACGATTTAATAACATTCCTCATACTCTCGGAACCGCTGTGAATATTCAGGTGATGGTTTTTGGAAACACTGGTACTAGATCAGGTACGGGTGTCGTTTTCACCAGAAATCCTAGCACAGGTGAAAATGTTTTATATGGGGAATGGTTGATAAATGCGCAGGGTGAGGATGTAGTTGCAGGGGTACGTACACCTCACCCAATTAATGAACTAGATTCTGATTTTCCAAAATCAGCTTCGGAATTAAGAAAAATTGCGCAAAAACTCGAGCATCATTATGGTGATATCCAAGATATGGAGTTTACAATCCAAGATGACACACTCTACATTCTCCAAACACGCACAGGGAAACGAACAGCTGCAGCAGATGTGAAAATCAACGTTGATTATGTTCGTGAAGGAAAATTATCAAAAGAAGAAGCTCTGTTAAGAATTAGGCCTGAGCAACTAACACAGCTTTTACACCCCTATGTCGATCCAGCAGCAGAAGTAAAGGCAATGGCAAAAGGACTCCCCGCCTCCCCTGGTGCAGCTGTTGGCCAAGTAGTATTAAATCCTGATAAAGCCGAAAAAATGGCTGAAGATGGCAATCAAGTAATATTAGTCCGTGTTGAAACCACACCGGATGATATTCATGGGGTTATCGCTTCTGTAGGAGTTCTAACGAGCAGAGGTGGTATGACGAGTCACGCAGCTGTTGTTGCTCGAGGAATGGGGAAACCATGTATTGCCGGCTGTTCTGCAATAGAAATCGACGAAACAGCTAACTCTTTCCGAGCGGGTGATCGGGTTATCAAAGAAGGCGATAAAATTACTATTGATGGAAGCACAGGTGAAGTTATCGCAGGTGAAGTCCCACTTATAGAACCTGAGCTTACAGGAGAGTTTGCTGACCTTTTGCGATGGGCCGATGAATTTAGACGTTTGAAAGTTTTAGTAAACGCAGATACACCAGCTGACGCAGAAAAAGGGCGTAAATTTGGAGCACAAGGAATTGGTCTTGCTAGAACAGAACATATGTTCTTTGGAGAACGACTTCCTATAATGCAAAAGATGATACTGGCGAAAGACAGAGAAGAACGAAGGAAACACCTTGAAAAGCTCAAAAAGTATCAAGCAGAAGATTTTAAAGGGATTTTTTCAGCGATGGCAGGATTTCCTGTCCATATTCGTCTTTTAGATCCACCATTACATGAATTCCTTCCAGATTATGCATCACTACAACAGGAGATTTTTAAACTTAGACTTCGTGGTCCTTCACCAGAACTTGAGGAGAAAGAGCGTGTTCTTGATGCGGTAGAGAAAATGCATGAATCCAATCCTATGTTAGGGCTCCGTGGAGTTCGTTTAGGGTTAGCAATCCCTGAGATTTATGTTATGCAGCTTGAAGCTATATTAGAGGCTTGTTGCAGCATTGGGCAACAAGGACCTAGGGTACTTCTCGGAATTATGGTTCCTTTGGTCTCCTATGCAAGTGAGTTAAGACAGATTAATGAACTGGTAAAAGTAACTACCCGCCAGATCTTCGACGAATACGAGACCAGAGAGGGTTATGATTCAGCTACACAGCCCATTGGGTTTGGTGTAATGCTTGAACTACCACGTGCCTGTTTAATCGCGGATAAATTGGCAGAAATTGCTCAATTTCTCAGTTTTGGTACTAATGATCTTACACAAACAACCCTTGGATTCTCGAGGGATGATGCTGAAGCTAAGTTCTTACCCACGTATCTTATGAAACGTGTACTTAAATCTAATCCCTTTTTCACCTTGGATCAGAGAGGTGTGGGTGGACTCATGCGTATTGCAGTAGAAAAAGCACGAGCACAACGACCTAGTGCGGATATTGGGATTTGTGGTGAACACGGAGGAGAACCTTACTCCATAGAGTTCGCACATAGAATAGGATTAGACTACGTTTCCTGTTCACCCTATAGAGTACCTATTGCTAGATTAGTTGCTGCCCAAGCAGCCATTCGAGAACAAAGAGTAGTAGAAAAGAAATGGTGGGAAGCTTGATTAAGGGAACTGGTTAAATCTATTTCGAGTAGGCATTAATCAAAGAAATAAAAAGTAGATAATAGTTTATTGTAGGGATGAATCATGAATTATCATACCATCTTCCATTGTTAGCAATCTCGTAGCTTTATTCATTAAATTTTCATCATGACTAACAACTATTACTAATTTATTCATTTTATCAGTAAGAGAGTACAGTAATTGAGTAATTCCTTCTCCTGTGACTCTATCCAAGTCTCCTGTTGGTTCATCTGCCAATATTACCCCTGGATCATTTGCCAAGGCACGTGCAATCCCTACTCGTTGCTTTTCGCCACCTGATAGTTCATGAGGAAGATGAGTTGCTCTTTCTTCCAGATTTACTAGGGAGAGAAGCTCCATGGCCTTTTTTACCCTTTTTTTCCGTTTCTGTCCAGTGATGAGCATTGGTAGTTCCACATTCTCTAATGCAGTTAGCATTGGATGTAAGTTAAAGAATTGAAAAACAAATCCGACCTCATAACGACGAATATTCGTTAGTTCGGAATCAGACAGGGATAGAAGATCCTGTCCTTTGACAAAAACTTTTCCTTCTGACGGTTTCTCCAATCCACCCGAAATGTTGAGTAATGTGGATTTCCCCGATCCAGAAGGTCCAATGATTATCACAAATTCAGGCTGTGCAAATGAAAGGCTAATCCCCTTGAGTGCGTGAACAACCGTGTCCCCAACAATATAGCGTCTACTTATGTCTTCTAGCTTGAGAATTGAATTACTATCATTCACTCTCTATCACTCTTCTACTGGAATAATCAATACTTTCCCATCTATAACTTCGAGTCGTACATGCCTCTTGATCCCTACTGCCTTCATTATTTCTGCCGGGAGTCTTAAGTTACCATACTCATCAATATAGGTTACCTCTTCTCTTTTTCGGACATCTTCGCCGACTTCTGGTCTGTGTAATCCTGTTATCCGTCCATCCTCTATTCTTAATGTCTCTTGTGTCATATCAGAAAATCTCTGATCGTGGGTAACTACAATCATGGTAAGTCCTAGGTCTTTGTTTAATTCTTTGAAATAATCAATAATTTTCAGCGTATTTAGGCTGTCTAACTCCCCTGTTGGTTCATCTGCAAGTAGAAGTTTAGGTTTATTGGCTAATGCAACTGCAATTCCCACTCGTTGAGCTTCTCCACCAGACAACTGATAAGGTTTGTGTTTCATTCGTCTTTCCACCCCCACAGCCTTTAGTAACTCGGTACTTCGTTTTCTTCGCGCATTTCTAGGTTTTCCTGCAAGTTTCTGTGGGAGATCGACATTTTCTAATGCCGTAAGACCTTGGATTAGATTTTTATCTGGTAATTGATAGAGAATCCCTATCTTATTTCTATGATATTCTACGAGTTTTTTAGTTGACATCCGAGGAAGCGATTGCCCATCAACGATCACTTCTCCAGAAGATGGTTTATCAATTCCTCCAAGAATATTAATCAATGTTGACTTCCCTGACCCCGAAGGTCCGATAATAGCAACAAGCTTACCTATTCCTACTTCTAATTCAAGTCCCCTTAAAGCAGCTACTTGTTTATCTGATGCAATTTCCCCGTATATCTTGATAACATCGGAACATTGTATGAATGAATTCTGTGCCATTTTTATCTCTCTTTTACTCTGTCTTCAAAATGTCTGATATCTGTCTCTGAGTCGCCAGATACGCGGGAATAGCTGCTGCTAAAACTGCAAATGTTGTTAATATTAGTAATCCTCCTAATAACCACATTGCTGGATAAATAATTCTGATCGGAGGAATATTCTCACCTAGATATGTAATCATTACAAAATAATTCGTTAAAACGCTTCCAAGAATCAGTCCCGTTATTTCACCAAAAATCAGTATTATAAGAGTTTCTATAAGGAAAGTTACTGCAGTTTGTTTTAGATTCATCCCAAGTGTACGTTCTACCCCTATCTCTTTTGATCGCTCAATTAATTGCATGAATGCAAATAATAGAATAGCAATAGTTGATACTATTGCAATTATTATCACATTAGAGTTGATTACTGCCATCCAAAACATAAATTGAGGACCTTCTTTAACAGAAGTATACTCGTTATCAAAAGACTCAATCTTGTTATCTGTGATTTCTCGTAATTCTGCTGCTATTTCTGTTCCTTTTGTGGGATCTCGAAGTTTAATAACGTAACCATACTGAAAGTCATACCAATCCCATGAAGTTTGCCAAAATTGTATTAATGTTTCTAACGTTGATAAATTCATTATTAAATAGACAGTCCAAAGGGCTTCATCTTTAGTAATCCGATCAAAATAGAGATTGGGCCAAAAGGAAAAATAATCGAGAATTTGGTATTCACGAAATTCTTGAGATATCGCAGTATTAATTTTGTAATTACTTCTATTAGGGAGTTCTTCTTTTTGAGAAGGTAGAAAAATTGTGAAATTATCACCTATTGAGTACTTTAATGCCTTCATATTCTCTTTATGAATCAATACTGAATTATTATTTTCATTTAACGCATCTTTCAGTTCTATAAGAGAATTTTTTGTTCCTAAATCTGTTTTATCTCTTCTAACTTTGTGAAATGTAGCTGGATCAATACCCAATATTCGGATACTCATATACTCATATTGGATACCCATAGGCTCAGAGCTCTGCTCATTTCTATAACTGTCTATTTGGCCCCTAGCATAAGATGAAATTTCTTCGATATCGGAACTATAATTAGTTTCTAATATGGTTCGTAAGGTGTTATTTGGCGCACTTAACCCAGAAATTTTAATATCGGAAACTAACTCATAATAAAGAGAATCTCTTTCGTGCTCAGAAATGATTACGGGTAAACTAAGCGAAATTACTCCAAAAGCAAGGGTCATAGTTATGAGTAAAACTGCGCGAGTAGCTGGATGTTTCCGTTGAACTAGGTTTTTTATCGCAAGACTTGTAAGCCCTCCAAATTTCGTCCAGCTCCAGTTGCCTAATTTTTCAATAAATATCGGAAATAACCTAGTTGTCAATAGAACAAGCCCTATAGTAAGTAGAAATGGAGAAGGTACTCCAATAATTGATAAAAATTCAGTAGGAACCGTATCTGGTGCTCTTTGCGCTATGTGTATTAAAATAAACCCTAAAACACCGATTATTATCAGGAAAACATCTAAGTATGTTCTTTTCCAGAAAGGAAGACGCTTTTCTACACGTACTTCCATCTCTTGAATTTCCATATTTGAATATCTAACTAATGAACGTAAGTTCAGAAGAAGAGCTAGACAAATTCCGAATCCTGCAACAAGCAAAAAACTTCGAAAGGAAGTCCGAATAGGGATCATTGATTTATTAAAGTCCATAAATCCACTTGTACGAGTTATAATTCCACTAAACGGAACCGCAATGAAGTATCCAGCAATGACCGCAGTTCCAGTAGCTACAACCAACTCTATCCCAAGAAACAGAAACACCTGGAGACTAGAAGCGCCACGAGTTTTTAAAATTCCAATTCGCTGCTTCATCTGAGGTTTTACAAGTCCGTACGAATAGACCACCAGAAAAGCAGCAATTCCAAGTAGAGGGAAAGAATATAGAAGCATAAACATCAATAAAGCTAATATTGTTTCCTCAAATTTTTTCATATTCTCTTTTATGGGGGTGTCCATGTAGTAAAGAAAATTAGCCTTAGTAAATTTTGTTTGTAATCGATTATCCAATAACGTTATCTTGTGTGCCTCTTCATTAAGAGAAAACGGATCAATTGTTGAATAATCATATAAGAGTAATTCTCTATAAGAAAATTGTATCCAATTATCGAGTTTTTTATTTCCAAAATTCTGATAGGTTTGAATAAATGTTTCTTCGGTTACAACAAGAGCAATATCCCCAATATAACCAAATACAGCTTCTAGTAATGTTTGAGTGTCTTGACTTCCCATTTGATCCTCATATTTCATCTCACCAACTATTGAAATGGAAGTGTTAGGGACAGCGCTATTATAATCGGGATCCCACGCAGAAAAGCTGATATTATCCCCTATTGAAGCGAAAGAATCTATTTCTTCTCCCCAATAGCCCCGCGTAATTAATAGCGCTTCCATCTCTCCCGGCAATTTACTTTTTGCAGTTAAAGATTCTTCGGCTTCGAGTCGTAAAAAAACATCTTCATCACATGCACAGATATAACAAGAGCTCCAATTTGTCTTATTACTTACCCAACTAAATCCTTGAGAATATATTGTCCTCAAATGCTTACTAATTTTTAAATCTAAATCCAGTTCATTGAGTGTTTGATTAATAATCGTCGATGGATTCAATAATAAACTTGAATTTACATCTTCTCCCTTACTAATATCTGCATATGTATAGATGCTCAAATCAGCATAATCCCATTGTTCATCCTCTAAGAATTCTTCAAAAATAACCGCTCTAGATGATTCAGTGAAAATTAAAAGCTGAGCAAAGAGTATAGTAGCAATTAAGAGTCCTAAAGACGTAGCAAAAAGACGTCTTTTATCAGAACGAAGAAGAGTTAATGAAAGGTGGAGTGTATCTATGATCTTGCCCATTTTACGTTGACCTTCTATCAGCTATAGGAACATACTGAAATTCAATTAATGATTCGATTTAATTTACAATTAAAAGAGAAGAAATAAAGTTGAACAATTAAAAAATGTCATGTGACTAAAAACATAATAGAATGGATGGAAGACAAATTGTCAATAGATCCCACCGAATATCGTAAGAAAGCCCAGGAAATTCTATATTCCCCAAATGTCAATTTTAATAGTTACCTAAAGAATGGAGAACATGAACTCATTGCATTAAGATTCTTTGATGTTTCTAATCTAGAAAACCCCGACAATTTATCAGAGCGAGAAAAACTACTAGTTGAGATCCAGAATGAAGTTCTCCAAGACCCTCTTGAGATATCTTTGCAAAAACACTCTTCTGGAATTGTATTAGGTGCTTTAGTCAATGCTGTAAAGAGATTTGAAAGTGATATAAGACACCATGAGAAATATTCCCAGGCAACTGAAAAAATAGAGCGCTGGAATAGTATGCACATTTCTCAGGAACTACAGCCATATTTACGAGATGTTTTAATTCGGATTTGGGATATTCGTGACTGGCAACAAGCAAAAGCGACCAAATACTTTTCTCTCGTAGAAACAATCGTACAGCAATTTTATCAAAGTGAAAAAAAACCAACCGTCGAGTTTGTTCTCCTATCTCTCCAAAAAGAGGAAACTGATCGAGAAATCTTCTATTTGATCTCGGGATTATTAAAAAGCAATCCACTTCTTCATGAAATGTTGAAAATACGCTGTGATGGATTATTTGTAGAAATTGAACCAATTCTTACTCTTTTTTTGGATGTTTTAGCCCTACTCGCCGAGAAATCTGAAGATCAAGAAGTTCAAGGACTTTCACGGTTATTTATAGGCATAATCAAGAATGAATTAAAGGAATGATTTTATGCTAATTTAACAAGATTTAGTTAGGTTTTACAAGATTTTTTGAGGTTGATATTATGAAATTCTACCCCTATCCTCTTGGACTGCCTAAAGGCACGGTAAGAGCCACTATTACGCTATTTTTCCTATTTACAACTATTTATTTTGTTTTTTCAGATAAAGAAATACCTGTAGAACTAACAAGCATCATTGTTATATTAGTATCATTCTATTATGGCTTGAGAAAAGGACAACCTGAAGGCTCTGAATCATTCAGTAAGACAGAGTCACCAAAAGAAGGAACTACTGCATTTAATCTACCTGAGAACTCAATTAAGATAATCCTGTTTCTAGGATTTCTATTAATGATGGCAGAATTTTATTTTATTGATGATG
>JAEOTF010000294.1 GCA_016840025.1 Candidatus Hodarchaeota archaeon | reverse complement strand
CTTTTGAAACTCTGGGTGGCACAAGTTGTAGCGGGTTCATCCCAAGAAATTCTAGCTATTCATGATATTCCATTAGACGATTCCTTATTGATAGCTCAATTGATCAAAAAGAAACAATTTACTGCAGCTCAAGCAGCTGTGACACCTCAAATGTTAGATAGTTTTTCTGTCCTCGGAAAACCAAATACTGTCGAAGCACGACTTGAAGAATTAAGAAAAGAGGGAGTGAAAGGCTATATCTTTGGGGGACCCCTAGCTAAGGATCGTCAGACCGGGATTCACATCCTGAGTAAAATTATTCATTCTTTTTAATTATGAATTTTTTGTAGATTAGTTCTTTTTCTTTCCACTTCTACAACTTTAAAATCAGTCAAACTTTTTCAATATCATCCCCTATGATCGGCTAAAGACTTGCTTGTGTTGGCATCAATCATGGCTGAGAACGATTTAGAAACTTTAATTCGCTCGATAGTCACAAAAGAATTGGTGAAACACAGTGATAACCTTGTTCCCGTTACTTTATCGAATAGACATATGCATATAAGCCGTGAACATCTCAACGCCTTATTCGGGGAAGGATACGAACTTACCCCTCTTCAAGCTCTTTCTCAGCCTGGAGAATATGCTTGTAAAGAAACTGTAGATGTTATGGGATCAGAAGGTACTCTATATGAAGTGCGAATTCTAGGTCCCATCCGTGAACACTCCCAGATTGAGGTATCAATTGGAGACACCTATGCTTTGGGTGTAACTCCGTTAATACGGCTCTCAGGTGATCTATCCAAGTCTCCTAGCGTACATGTAATAGGCCCTCGCGGAGCTACTCGAGTTGAATGCGCTGTAATCGTTGCAGCTCGACATATTCATGCTACCCCTGAGGATGCAAGACGACTTCAGCTCACAGATGGGCAAGTTGTAAGTATTCGATTTCATGGAGAAAGAGGGGTCATTTTTGATGAAGTAATTATACGTGTAGATCCTAACTATAATCTAGAACTTCATCTTGATTTTGAAGAGGGGAACGCAGCAGGGATCAAAAGTGGCGATCTCGGGGAAATTATCCACGACTATCAAACAACATTCTGTCGTGTAGTTTAAGACTTATTAGCTAGAGGTATATTAATGGTTGGAGACGCACTAGGGTTAATAGAAACTCGTGGCCTAGTTCCAGCCATCGAAGCGGCAGATCAGGCGATAAAATCCGCGTATGTTGAGTTAATCTCTTGTGAATGTACTAGCGGTGGATTAGTAACTGTTATGATTCGTGGAGAAGTAGCAGCTGTGAAAGCTGCAGTTGATGCTGGCGCTGCCGCCGCTAAACGTGTAGGTGAATTGTTATCAGTCCACGTAATTCCCCGTCCTTATTCTGAAACCAATAATCTTTTAGGATCGCCCGATCTACGCTTACCGAAGAAACAACCATCGCGTAAGAGAAAAACTTCCCGATCTAGGACCTCTACCTCAGCTAAACCTCGGCCATCAAGCGGAAAAAAAAGTAGTTAGTGTAAACCTTGAGCCTCGAAAAGACTATCCAAGAGATTGTGGAGCTTGTGATGCGTCAATTACAGGAGACTGCGTCACAATCAGTGCCATCACTTCCTGGTAGTTCTTTAAGTCATCGCAGGGCTCTTGTACTTCTTACAGGTGTTGATCCCGACCTTCCATTTAAGCTTAAAACAATCCGTTCTCTAGCTAGAGGGGAATTTTCCCTTCATTATCTTCTTTCTGATCAGATCCAATCCTTTTCAACACGATTAGATCTAGCTCTAAACACTTCCCATTTACTTAGTGAAGCTGAGATCCCGCGTCTTCTCCTCAATATTCACGATTATTTTGCGTTTCTTCTTCCTTCTCCTCAATTTTCCTTCATGCAAAAACTTATCGCGCTTGATGATTCTGACCCTTTTGTAGATATCATATTGACTGCTTTAATTCATAATATTCGGGTTATTACTCTTACCGATGGTTTTCGCCCATCAAAAGATAATTCGGTAGCTGAAGAATTGTTAAAATCGATTAATGAATTATTAGCGGGAATAAAGGCTCTTAAAGTGCATGTCAGCACAGCAGAAGAGTTAGGAAGTATCCTCTTTAAGGAGCAGACTTCATTGGTTCAAGAGAAAGACCTGATCACCGAATCGGACGTTCTTGAATTAAATCGTAATGGAATAAAAGAGCTCTATTTAGCTACAGGCTCAATAGTAACCCCTCTCGCCAGAGATAGGGCGAGAGAATTGGGTATAGACATCATTTACAAGGGATGATAAAAGGTTAGTTTAATCAGTAGGCAGTAACAATGACTGAAAATATAACACCTGAAGAAATTTCTCGTATCGTGTCTGAGGTTGTTCAAAAACTTCAACAGCCTGAAAAAGACATTGGATTACGGGGGATTACAGTTGCAAGTTCCAATATCTGCCTAATTAAAGGAAAAGAGGGACAACTTTACTATAGAGGTTTCAGTATTGAAGATTTAGCTAAGAACTCAACATATGAGGAAGTTGCATTCCTTCTCCTTTATGGCAATTTACCAAATAGAGCTCAATTGAAAGAATTTTCTTCTCTTTTAGTATCAAATCGTGATCTTCCCCGAGAAATAATTGAACAACTTCAAATAACTCCACCAACAACGCCTTCTATGAGTGTCCTTCAATCAACACTCGCATTATTGGGTAATTTTGATCATGAACTTCCCGATGAGTCTCAAGAAGCAAATCAAAGAAAAGCTACTCGGATTATAGCAAAGGTACCTACCGTTGTTGCTGCTTGGGAAAGAATTAGAAACAATCAACTGCCTACAGCTCCAGAAAAAACCCTATCTCACGCAGCTAACTTTTTGTATATGCTTAAAGGAGTTAAACCAAAGGAAGAAATTACAAGGCTCTTCGATATCGACCTTGTTCTACATGCCGAGCATGCCTTTAATGCTTCCACTTTTACCGCAAGAGTGATCGCTTCCACTGGAGCCGACATCTATACCGCACTTTCAGGGGCAATTGGTTCTTTAGCTGGAAAATTGCATGGGGGAGCAGTTACTTATAATTACAACCAGCTGTTGGACATAGGGGACGTGGCAAATGTTGAAACTTGGGTGAAAACGCAATTTGATACGGGTAAACGGGTTATGGGGATGGGTCATGCGGTGTATAAGACCATGGATCCACGAGCCACCATTATAAAGGGGATGGCCGAGGATTTGATCCAGAAAATTACCGGAATTGCTCCTAAATTATTAGATATAACCAATAAATTGGTAGAAGTCACACAAGAGGAATTTAAACAGCGAAAAGGACGTGAAATATACCCTAATGTCGATCTTTATACTCCTTCTGTCTATGCTGCTATTGGTATACCTGTGGAAGCATTTGCACCGATTTTCACTATTTCACGAGTAGCGGGATGGGCTGCTCATGTGTTAGAGCAGCAATTCCCTGAAGCTCCCGCTGTTAAACCTGCCTTATATAGGCCTAGGGCCGAGTACATTGGAGAATATTGCGGAGTGGAAGGTTGTCCCTTTCTCCCCCTTGAAATGAGAAATAAACAATTTGAAATAGCAGATCTGACAGGTCAGATTGTGGCTCAAGAATTACAGAAGATCCAGCAAGACCAGCGCGTTCACTATGGTGGAGAGCCTCGATTATTACAAGAAAAAGATCTGATCACCGAAAGGGATATTCAAGAATTAAGTCGAAAAAATATGAAAGAACTCCATATAACAACAGACACAATAATTACTCCCCTCGCTAGAGATAGAGCTAGGGAGTTAGGTATTCAAATCATTGTTAAGGGATGAAAAAATGTTAGTTTGTCGTATAGTTGGAGATGTTGTTTCCACACAAAAAAGTGAAAAGATTACAGGTTTTAAACTCTTGATCGTACAGCCTGTTGATCTACATGAACAAAAATCTCAAGGGTCGCCGTTTGTTGCTGTTGACACTGTCGGATCAGGGGTGGGTGAGATAGTTTTAGTTGTAAGCGGTAGTTCGGCGCGCTTGACGGGCTTAACCGACAACAAACCTGTAGATGCTGCAATTATGGGCATTATCGATTATATTACAATTGAAGGAAAACGAACATTCTCCAAATCCTGAGTAATTTATGACCGAAGTAAACTGGTTGGCACTAGGAATGACTGAAAAATTCACACAAGAGCAGCTTGATAAAATCGTCAATGAGGTTATTGCTCAGCTGAATCAATTCGGTGTTCAGAGGATAATTGACTCCTCAGACACACTTGCTGCTCAATATTCAATAAAGGGCGATGACGGAATTTTTGAGAACATACAAGACGCTCTTAATGCCGCAGAAATCGCTCAAAAGAAATTAATGACGTTTTCTTTAGAGCATCGTAAGGAAATTATTCAGTCAATGAGATCCGCTGCAATTTATAATGCTGAAAGATTAGGAAATTTAGCTGTGCAAGAAACAGGATTGGGTCGAGTTGAACACAAGGTTCAAAAGGTTCTACTTGCGGCAAGGAAGACACCTGGTGTTGAAGACCTCGAACCAACCGCACGGAGCGGAGACAATGGGCTTACACTTGTTGAGATGGCTCCTTATGGAGTAATTGGTTCTATAACTCCATGTACTAATCCACCCAGTACAGTTATCAATAATGGCATCTCAATGGTAGCCGCAGGTAATAGTGTGGTCTTTAATCCCCACCCAGTTGCCAAAGAAGTTAGTAATGAAACTGTTCGTATTTTAAATCGCGCTATTGTTAATGCTGGTGGACCTGAGAATTTATTATGTTCTACTAAGGATCCTACTTTAGAATCAAGTAAAGCTATCATGACACATCCCCAAGTGAAACTTCTCTGTGTTACAGGCGGCGGAGCTGTAGTCAAAGCGGCTATGGCCTGTGGTAAGAAGTGTATCGCAGCAGGACCTGGAAACCCGCCGGTTATTGTGGATGATACAGCTAATATTCGAAAAGCTGCAAAAAATATCATGGATGGCGCTACTTTCGATAATAATGTTTTATGTACGGCTGAAAAAGAGGTTTTTGTCTTTAACAATGTTGCGGATTATTTAAAGGAAGAAATGAAACGTTATGGCGCATATGAGGCAGAAGGGCATCAAATTACCGATCTCATTAATGTTTGTTTTGAAGAATCCCGTGGGGATCATCCAAAAATTAACAAAAAGTGGGTAGGTAAAGACGCTCACCTGATCCTTGCTGCAGCTGGAATACATATTAATCGTCCTGATAAAATTCGTTTAGTAATACTGGAAGCTGATTTTGACTCACCTTTTGTGCAGGCAGAACAGTTGATGCCTATTCTTCCGATTGTTCGAGTTTCGGACATAAATGAGGCTTTAGAAAAGGCCAAAAAAGCTGAACATGGTTTTAAACACTCTGCTATGATGCATAGTGAATCACTCCCTAATCTTAGTCTGGTAGCGAAAGAGATAGAAACAACTATCTTTGTTAAAAATGGTCCCTCTTATGCTGGTCTTGGCTTCGGGGGAGAAGGCTATACTACTTTAAGTATCGCAGGCCCTACGGGTGAAGGATTAACATCGGCTCGTACTTTCACCCGTCAACGCCGTTGTGTGCTTGTAGGTGCATTTAGAATTATTTAATTAGATAAAGAAGGAAAATCTCGTTGTCTCATCCCTATATTGATGCAATTCGCAAAGCAGGCGTGGTCGGGGCGGGTGGTGGAGGTTTTCCTACTCACGTGAAGTTAGATACATCCGTTGAAGTACTTATTGCGAATGGGGCGGAATGCGAACCCTTACTCAGACATGATCAGCAAACTATGGATAAATATGCATCTGAAGTGCTTCGGGGGATTGAGATTGTGACAGAGATAACTGGAGCTCAGAAGAGCTATATAGGATTAAAGAAGAAATATTATCCCGCTATTAAGACCCTAAAGAGTGAACTAAATTCAAAGAAAGATGGCACTGAGCTTTTCCTACTTGATGACTACTACCCTGCGGGTGATGAATTTGTTCTGGTGCATGAAATCTTAGGACGGAATATCCCAGAAGCAGGACTTCCTCTTCATGTTGGTACTGTAGTAAACAATGTAGGCACTCTTGTGAATATAACTCGCGCAGTGGATGAAGGGAAACCTGTTGTTACTCGTCTTGTTACTGTAACAGGCGCTGTCCGTAATCCAAAGGTGATTGCGGTACCTATTGGCACCCCTATTTCAGAAGTAATTAATGCTGCAGGTGGTACTGAGGAAGATCCATTTAGTGTAATTATGGGAGGTCCTATGATGGGGGTAGTGGCTACAGATTTGAATCAACCCATAACAAAAATTGATAATGGCTTGATTGTGCTTTCTACATCCCATCCATTAATTCAAAAGAAAATCCGTACCCTTAGTTATGATGTAAATCTTACTAAGGCTGCATGTATCCGTTGTAATTTATGTACAGAGATCTGTCCCCGATATCTTTTGGGTCATCGCCTTGAACCCGATAAAATCATGCGAGCGGTAGCATATAGCAAAACAGATGGTTCAGATGCTATAATGGGGGCTTTTTTATGCACAGGGTGTGGTGTCTGTACACATTACGGCTGTGTTATGGAGTTAGATCCTGCTCGAGTTAATCTAGAATTCAAGGATCGATTAATCACAGAAAATGTAAAGAATCCCTTCACTGAACACCGAGAATTACATCCTGATCAAGAACTTCGGAAAGTACCAACAAAGCGTTTAATTGGGCGGCTGGGGCTTTACGATTACGAAAAGGATGCTCCCCTAGTAGATTATCCCCTACAAGTCGATTTCGTACGTATTCCCCTAAAACAACACACAGGTGCCCCTGCAAAACCCGTTGTTAAACAAGGTACACATGTAAATTGTGGTGATTTAATTGGCAAACTTCCTGAGAACACTTTAGGAGCTAATGTCCATGCAAGTATAGATGGACGTGTGGTAGAAATTTCAGATTATATCGCAATCCAATCGTAAAAATTATGCTAGAATAATCAACAAAATGGTAATAAAAACTGAAAGAGGTAATAAAATGGCTAAATTAGCTTTAGGACTGATTGAAACGAGAGGTTTAGTTGCTTCAATTGAAGCAGGCGACGCTATGGTGAAAGCGGCGAATGTGACGGGCTTAGCTCGGAAAAATGTTGGCGGTGGACTAGTCACCGTTATGGTGCGCGGCGAAGTTGGCGCAGTAAAGGCGGCAGTAGACGCTGGAGCGGCTGCTGCAAAACGCGTGGGTGAATTACTCTCGGTTCATGTAATTCCCCGTCCACATGAAGAACTTGAAAAATTCTTACCACAACCAAAGTAGGTGAATAATATGGCAGAAATCGCTTTAGGACTTATTGAAACCCGAGGATTAGTTCCAGCTATTGAAGCTGCGGATGCAATGGTGAAAGCAGCTAATATCACTCTAGAAGGATTGGAGAAAATCGGTGGTGGCCTTGTTACTGTAACCGTTCGTGGCGAGGTAGGTGCAGTAAAGGCTGCTGTGGATGCTGGGGCTGCAGCCGCTAAACGCGTCGGTCAGTTAGTATCCATTCATGTGATCCCCAGACCACATGAAGAGGTACCGGGCATCCTTCCGAAGCCATAGAGCCCTAAACCCCTCTATTATCTATAAAAAGCCCTAATCCTCTCTACTTTCAAGAGGTAATAATATGGTAGCCCTCGGTGCTGTTGAACTTACAAGTGTAACTAAGGGTATATACGAGTTCACCACAATTCCAGGAAACACCTTATTTACATTCGACATCAATATTCTAGATCTAAATTCACCTTTAAGATAAGAATGACTGGACGAAGTTTGAAGTTTTTTACATGTCAGATAGGCTTTGTCTTCCCAATTATTGCGTACAATGTATTTTCCTCTTTCTCTTCTGCATTGAGGTGGGAAGATCTAGTAAGAAGATGAACTTTCAGTTTCAGTTCCCTCTGTCCGACTTCTTTTTAAACAAAGGTTATTGAGTTTTAACCTGAAGAGTTCAAAGAACCAAGTTGTCTAAAAGTCTAAAAACAAAACTAACGGCAGCTCTCTACACCACCGATATCACCGATACGATATCAAACCAATTACTTATGAGGCAGGTTCAAGCGATGAGTCCTGCAGAGGTCATGAATCGGGTGGAGCACGTCCGCTGTTGTACTCTCCCAGAGTAACGTAGAGAATCTCCTTAGTTTGACTAAGTGAGAGAATACAAAATCGGAGAGATTAATATACAGTCAAAACAAAACCAAAAACAATTGATAGAAATAGAGAATATGAAGGAACTGCAGTTACATCGAAATCGATTGTTTCTTATTGTGTTCTACAGCTTCTTGGGGTTAAATCCTTGCGAAATTGCTAGAATGGTCCAATGTCATGATACTACTGTAAGGAAGTTCATCAAAAGGTATAAACTTCCGAAAAAGCAAGTAATCGCAGTAAAAATAAACCTTGATGACAGTAATTCCATTAAATCACTAAAACTTTGGCGACAGCAATGGTTTCTAGTAACATTTTACTCTTTTCTCGGATTAACGAAAGCAAGGATCGCGAAAATTGCAGGAACAACAAAACGGACTGTAAATTATAACATCCATAAGTTTAGAATTCCTAGCAAAGAGGAAATCAATGTTTGCCTGTCACTAAATATCAGAGTGATGCAGTTATGGCGAAATAAACTTTTCTTAATCACATTTTACAGTTTTCTCGGTTTTACAAAAGTTGATATTGCTAGAATTGCTGAGTGTGGAGAGACAATAATACGGGAAAACATCAAGAAGTTCAAACTCCCCACACAAAGTGAACGAACCCCTATGTATATGAAGCCTCTTAAGCTTTACAGGAATCGGTTGTTTCTTACTGTATTTTACAACTTCCTAAATCTCTCATTGCGAAAAATCGCTAAAATTGCCAAATGTAGTTGGAAATCCGTCCATAACGGACTCAACTATCACAACCTAGACTCACGTAGCCAAGAACAGGCGTTAGCAATGTGGTGGGAAGTAGAAGCTCCAAATATATATACTATAAGTATACCAATCACTCCTGACTTTAGACAGATCCTAATAGGTGCTCTGCTTGGTGATGGGACTGTAGCTAATTGTACATACATCGCATATTTCAGTATCGGTATGAAATATGATAGCAGGGAATACCTTTGTGATTACATCAGACCAATTGTGGAAGATTCGGGGTACTCTGCAAATACATACCCGTACATAAAGAAAGATGGAAATATTACCTACCAATTACTTACAAATGGCAGCTTGGAGATTAAAGAACTTCACACTCAATGGTATCGCCGACCCACAAAAGAGGAACTCAAAAGAGATCCAAAACGAAAGTGGGTGAAGAAGCTACCTGATGATTTCTCAGCAGCAGATCTGACTCCTCCAGTTTGTCTTTCATGGTGGTGTGAGGATGGATCAGTAAGCCGTGGTAACAGTACAACTCTTATTTTTTGTACGCAAGGCTTCTCTCTTGAAGAGAACAAGCAATTGGCACAGATGTTAAGAGAAGTACTTCAATTGCCTAAGAACGACGATGATGTGACTGTGAAAAATTATACAAGAGAACTCAATAACGGGGAACACAGGACATACTACTTTCTAAGATTGAAAGCAAAAGCTAAAGTGCGATTCATTCAGTATATTGGTGGTAAAAGCCCCGTCAAATGCTTTGAATATAAATTTGACTTAAGATCAGGAAAAGAATACTACATACAGCCCGATCAATAGGTCAACGATAGGATATGATTGAGCACTGACAGAATACTGCTCTTCTTTTCCATATTTATCCTTCCTAATTTTCATGTCAGAAATTAAATAGTTCTCTTTTACATTTAAATAAACTTCATCTATTCACACCAAAAAGATCAAAATAATGTCACAATGTGAAACAATTCTATCAAGGGTCGTATTGGGACAATTAGCGATTAGAGGTTAGCTCATGTCTGCTCTGGGCGCAGTGGAACTAAATAGTGTGGCACAGGGCATTAGTTGTACTGATGCCATGTGTAAAACAGCACAAGTGCAACTCTTGGGCGCTTATCCGGTGTGCCCAGGGAAATATGTAGTTCTTGTTTCCGGTGAAGTTGCAGCTGTACGTGCGTCGGTTCGTGCAGGTGAACAAGAAAGCAGCGCATCCTTGGTTGATTCTTTCGTGATACCTAACCTCCATGATCAAGTTTTTCCCGCGATTAGCGGGACCGTTCCTATTGATGAGGTTCAAGCTGTGGGCATGATTGAAACATTTTCGTTAGCTTCTGCGGTAGTGGTTGCAGATAATGTTGTCAAAGCAGCAGCGGTCACTCTACTTGAAGTTCGGTTGGGTCGTGCCCTTGGAGGAAAATCTTATGTTCTTCTAACAGGTGAAGTTGCCGCCGTACGTGCTGCTGTGGCCGCAGGAGAGAACACAAATCAAACCACGGGATAGCTAATAGGTTCTGATGATATTCCATCTCCGCATCCTGACCTTGTAAAGAAATTGCTGTGAGGTATCTGAATTGGGGGTCATATTAGTATGAGTGAAGCCGAATTACGAGGAATTGTAGAGGAAATCGTAAGAAATGTGGTGGATAAAGAATTGGCATCACAGAAGGAACAGTTAACATATTTGATTGCAAAAAGACATGATATGCCAACTGAAACTACTAAAGTCGATGTTATTGTCGCAGCAAACTGGAAAATGAATAAAACGGTCCAAGAAATGGAGGAGTTCTTTAAAAAATTTAGATCTCTCTATAAACCATCCCCAAATGTTCGTGTCCTTGTTTGTCCCCCTTCCTATCTTCTTCTCCCTACTAGTCAACAAATTAAGGATACACAAATCTATCTTGGTGCTCAAAATATGCACTATGAATTAAAAGGAGCTTTTACAGGAGAGCTTTCTCCATCTATGCTTCTTGATGCGGGCTGTCAATATGTTATTCTGGGTCATTCCGAACGGCGGCATATCTTTCAGGAAGATGATGAATTAATCAACAAAAAAGTTATCTCTGCGCTTAAGAACGGCTTAAAACCGCTTTTATGCGTCGGTGAGACCTTAGACGAACGAAAGGACGGGAGTACCTTCCGCGTCGTAAAAAACCAATTATTGGGCGGTTTACAAGAAATAGACCTAGAAAGGGTCTCTAATGTTGTATTGGCCTATGAACCAGTGTGGGCTATTGGAACAGGCGTTAATGCTACCCCAGAACAAGCTCAAGAAGTTCATGAGTATATTCGTGAAATATTGACCACTGTTTACAATCATCAAGTTGCCCAAAAGCTTCGGATTCTTTATGGTGGCAGTGTAAAACCTGAAAATGCTCGTGACCTCATCACACAGCCCGATGTAGATGGAAGTCTTATCGGGGGCGCTTCATTAGACCCAGATAAATTTAATGAAATTATAGAACTGTCTAAATGAGGAAATAAGATGATAAAGCCAAGGATAGTTATTGGCAGCGATCATGGTGGTTTTGATCTAAAAGAAAACCTTCGTCATTTTCTCACAGAGGAAGGTTATCAAGTTCAAGACTTTGGTTGCCATTCGAAAGATGCTGTCGACTATCCTGACATTGCATTTTTAGTAGCTACTACTGTCGCCAGCAGTAATAATACTATGGGTATTATGATCGATACTCTTGGTGTAGCTAGTAGTATGGTTTGTAATAAAGTTCCAGGTGTGCTTGCTGCGTGTTGTTGGAGTGAGACAACCGCGTGGAGTAGCCGCAATCACAACAATGCGAACGTTCTAACGCTAGGAGGAGGAATTATGGGCCCGTTCTTAGCACAGAGAATCGTAAAAACATGGCTTGATACTAAATATGCGGGTGGGCGCCATGAACGGCGGGTTCAAAAGATTCACGACGTTGAGAGTCGTTTTCTAAAGCGTTAAAGGTGAAATTATTGTATGTAGCAAAGGTCATAGGAACTGTTGTATGCACTGTAAAGCAACGATGAATTTTGCCTTTCTAGTCGAAATCATTATATCATTCTCCTGTTCGACAAAGTCTCTTGAGTAAGGTTGGGTCAGGGATTCGGCGTTCTTTCCATCCACTTTTCTTTAAGATCGGTAGGATGTCTTCCTTTAGGCTGATAGGAACATCTTTTCCTACTCGGATGTATCTTTCAATGTGTGGTGGGTTCTTACCGTAGTATTTGTTGCTTAATTCCCAATAATTGGCCAATTTGACTGCTCGACCCTTGAGCGTGTCGTTAGGTCTAATACAGAGCCGCGCACTCTCTACTATGGCTTCCTCAATCGTTTCTGCGACATACATTAGATTATCCGGGAATGGTCCACCATAGACTTTATCCCCTGTTCGAGCATCGTATACCATCCATTTGTCATCGTTGTCCTGATCACCAACGAATAATCGTCGATATTTCCAACCATGTGGACCAACAATGACGGGAATTCCCAATCTCTGAACCCCTGCAGCAATTGAAGCCGCTTTTTGGGACATAGCCCCCCATGCTAAACCTACAGCTCCAACTCGATTTAATATGTAATCTGCAATTTCCTCATAGTTACCACTTAGAGGACGTCTGGCGAAAATACTGGCTACTTTCATGGCAGCTCCTGCAATATGGGCATTGGCTACACATGAGCCAACATTCACAAGGCCGCCACCTTCGAATTCTCCACCGTATTTCTCGTATAAACCCACACCATCTTCATCCTTATAGAAGGAAATGTCCATTGCCGAGCATCCGGAAGCCATCACAATATATCTCCGCTTCAAGAATTCTTCTGTATACTTTCCTAGGTCGTTTGGTCCAGCAGGATAGTTAGCACAGCCTACAGGAGCAATAATTCCCGGTATTTCACCAAAAACAATAGGTGCTCCAACATTCCTGATTTCTGTATCTCCGATTGCCCCTCTACCCGCTCGCATTTTTGCTCGTTCGTTTTTCATGGCTTCAGCCCCCGCAGCAGTAATTATGCTCAAAATGGGTGCGTGTTGGGGACAATTGTCTTCACAGCGGCCACATGCGATACAATGATTGTATAGATGGGCTAATTTACTAAGGTCACCCTTTGCAGCGGCAACCATGGCTGAACTAATGTCAAGGTCTTGAGGACAATTACGAATGCAGTTACGGCAATCAGTACATGTATCTGCAAAAGCTTTTAATTCTTCAAGGGTTGGTAAAGTTGTCTTTTTCTTTCTAATTGGCGCAACTTTTTGAACTACTTCGACTACAACTTTTGCTAATTTTTCATGATCAAAGATCAACACGCCCGGTTCTTTACCGGTGACAAGGAGCTCTACTATCTTTGAAACAGGTTCATCCGACATATCAGGAAGTCCCCGACAGGCTTTGTCCGTCGTTGCTATGACCGGTGCACCTACTTTCTGGGCTTCTTCTACAGTGTCGGCTCTGATACATTGTTCATCGATTACAACTAGATCCGCACAACCAGAACGGATGAATCGCTGTTGTTGAGTGATACTTCCTACTACTTTCGCAGTAGCGTCATAACGTGTATTATCAATAGCTGTGCAGCAAATACCCCCAATTTCAATTTTATCTGAAAGTCCTAGCTCTCTCATACGCTCTATTATATAGGTTGATGGGACAACGTTATGCCCAATGACTAAAATCATCGGTTTTTCGGTCATTGATACCCCTAACCCGATATCTACCAGGGGTGCTTCGGGATCTGCTTTTGGAAAGGTATCATAAGCCGCAATTTGAGCTATATCCGCGATTTCCATACCTAATTGATCAACCATTCCAATATGCAATGATTTACTTTCAAAATCTCGGTAATCTCCTTCCTGTCCTGTATGGATTGAAGCAAGTACATCTACAAGTTGCCCGCCGCAATAATCGATGATCTCTTCCATATCACCAAGCGAGCTCAATTTTCTTCCTGTTACCAAACGTGTGACTGGTGCTTCTACACTGATCCCTTTTCCCATATAGATGGGGTGCTCGGGTCCAAATTTTTCGGTTAATGCATGAACAATGTGTTTCGCGTGTCCAATATGTGCTGCAGCCCCTATGCAACAAGCAGTGGTTACAATTCGCGCTGTTTGAGCGTTTAGATTGAGACCACAAGCGCCGTTCTTTCCCTCGCTAAGGTCGCATTTTCCATATGTGCATAAGCAACACATATCGCACAATGGCGCATAGAACGGTTCATATCGCGCCATTAATTTTAAATCCCAAGCACGTAGATCTTTTACTCCTGGAAACGGCGTAGGGCCCGTTGGTTCATCTAATTCATCTGTTAGAATCTTACCAATGCGTACATCAAGATTTTCGATTTCCAATCCTGTGCTTTTCATCTTTTCAATTCGTATTCTGCCAGATTTTGCCATTGTTAAGCTCATCCAAAAAAAGATTGCTCTTCCTGCCGAAGACAAGGAAACAGAGCATGTTAATATAAATAATAATTACAAAATGTAACTATTATACACCAATGGGTTACATAAACCCTTGTAAATTTTTCTATCAGTTACATTTTGTAATTTTCATCAATTGGTGTGAAAAAATTAATTATTAAATTTCAGGCAGGCATAGTGGGTGTTATTAAGAGCATGGGAGTAGATATTGCCACATTTGAGGGAATAGGAGGAAAATTTTTAGCATGAAAGATAATGTGATGAGAAAAGAAACTCAAAACAATCCTATTCCCCCACCATATCTTATCTTATATGCTATGTATTGTATTGTATTGTATTGTATCGTACAGGCATGTATTATCCCTACTAATTGCTAATATTTGCTTTTATAACTATAAACGAATAATCTTCCTCGGTATTCAAATGTTTTAAATTGGTTTGAAGTAATCAGATTCTGAAGAATCGATTCCGCGTTTTGTTCTGTTAATTTTGCGATAACTTCTAGGGCTTGATTCCATCTCAACGGATGTCTTTTGGTAATCTCGGAAAGAGCAGTTTCTGGCGTATTGAACAATGCAACATCGATCTCTCCCCCTTCGTTAAGGGGAAGAGTGATCGTTGTTTCAAGAATCACCTCTGCTTGTCGGAGTATGTCTTCATCCGGCGCTTGTACCCATTTTTCTGTGGGCGGTCTGGTCGGGGTATTGATCTGTACTTGGTCGGGCTGGAAACGATCTAAGTAGGTTCGAATCTCCTCTAAAACCTCAGGAGAATCATTCATTCCTCTGATAAGCATAATTTCTAGCCAAATCTGATTACTAAACTCTTTTCTAAACTGTTGTAATCCTTCAACAAGTTGAGTGAAGTGAATAGTCTTGTGGGGGCGATTAATCTTACGAAATAGGTATTTATTTCCAACATCAAAGGTGGGCAGGACAACATCGGCTAACTGTAACTCTTTCCGTACCACTTTTTTATGAAGAAGACTGCCATTCGTAATAACACAAACAGGATAAGAGGTGATTCTTTTCGTTTTTTTGATTAAACAGCCCAGTTTTTTGTATAATGTCGGCTCACCTTCGCCTACAAAGGTAATATAATCTAATTTGTCAATTTTGTGAAGACTCGCCTGAAGTTCTTCAAAGATGGCGTTACAGGGGAAGAATTCCCGCCGTGTATTGGTGAAATGAGTGGTTCGTCCCAGTTGACAATAAACACATCGATAATTACAGGTTTTACTCGGTATCGGTGAGACGCCGAGGGACATCCCCAGCCTACGGGAAGGAACTGGACCATAAACGAAGTTAGGTGTCGTTCTGATTCACCAGCCTGAAGGATTGTTAAGGGAATCGTTTCCTTCGGCGAAAGCGCCAAGGAGGAATCCCTTGTCTTCTCCTGTATGAGACATTCAAACTGAGCCAAAATCTGGGAGGTAAGAATGTCGATCTAATTAAAGGAGGAGAAAAGTAGGTTTTATAAAGGGAAGGAAGGAGAGGTTTAGTCCTCTTTAGTAAATTCTTATTTTGTGGGAATGATGATTTAGGAGGTTTTACCTTCCTTCTTTGACGAAGGGATGTTTTTGTTAATTTGGGCATAAAATGAGAACAAATACATCCATTTGGATCGACTAAACGGTGGGATAAAATGCAAAAGCCATCATTAAAGTTCAAACAGTCTTCATGTCGAAGAAATTTTGATTTATACAATTGAGACGTTTAATCACACCTTCTTATCTCTCTTATATAAGAGACAAATTCATAATGACACTATTCTAGTCCATGTAGCTTTACTGACCTCCGAGATACTCTGATAACTATTGACATAAGTACAGCTATAATCATCCTTGAACCATAGATAGCAAGTATAACACCCTCAAGAAGTCTTATAACTACTATAAATCCTAGAAAATAGGTAGCGACTATCATTATAATAGTAATGGTCGGAGTTACATCTATTTTAGACGTTTTCTCGATGTTGTTTGCCTTTACATCTCTCATTTGTATATTCTCTTT
>JAEOTF010000293.1 GCA_016840025.1 Candidatus Hodarchaeota archaeon | reverse complement strand
TCTTCCGTGGAAAAAAAATGATCTATCTAAAGAAAGAGATCAGGTCATTAGGGAAACAATGAACCTAGGTTTATCAAGTAACATAGCTTTGAATTTACCTTCTTGTACTCCGTCCAAGCCATCAGGCGAATGTAGTTTCAACGGTGCATCAACAATGATAGTTGGAATTGAAGGCGATGTCTATCCCTGCTGTGTAATTCAATCTTTAGATTATGAAGGAAGATCAGATGTGTCTTCCATGGGGAATGTGTTTCACGAAGATTTGGAGCATATCCGTAATAGCAGGAAATATGTTGATTTTAGGGGAAAAATGCTGACTGGGAAAGCCCCCAATCCAGTATGTTATGAGTGCCCCTTCTTCTATAACATGTAGATACCAAACTTTCTATAAAGAAACTCAAAAAAGTAATCAAGCGCACGCGTGAATATAGGATCCAACTTTAACTTCAGTATATGGTTTAAATGCAAGTGCTGATTGAACAAACATTAGGTTAGAAGCATTCGTTAATTACTTTTTGAGATATTGGAGAGAAAGTAGGATCTATAGGGTTTTAGAATTACTTTTGCATCATCTACCGTTAATCCATATTTTACAGCCCAATCTTTTAATCTAGCATAGTTACCACGTCGAACTTCAGGATAAGACCTCTGTAAATCAGGTCTGGAATTATAGATGTCTAGCAATAAAGCCATAGGACGAACTGTTGAGCTTTGGAAGGATAGTGAATAATCTTCTCTTACAAGATTCAGATTTGGATTATAATAAGGATCACAATTAATTATCATATCCTTCCATCGGTCTATAATGATATTTTCATCCTCATCCGGATGATCCCTCCTAGTTGCCCTCTCGTCATGATTTAAAATGCTGTAGGGAGTATAAACAATAGAATATCCCCTCTCTCTCACGCGAAGACAGAGATCTACATCTTGGAAAACTATTTTGAAATTTTCATCAAAACCTCCAACCTCATTGAAAACATTTTTCCTGAGCATTATGCATGCTGCAGTAACTGCACCACAATTACGAATAACTCTGTGCAGACCAAAATAGTTTGATGTTTCATAGGGCATACCTCTGAAGGCATGACTGGCAATACCACCTAATCCAAGAATAACACCTGCATGCTGAATTATACGAGATCTCGACTTCGAACTATCAGTTTCAGGATAAAGGAGGAGTGCACCTACTGCTCCAACCTCAGGTCTCTGTGAATGCTCTAACATAGATTCTAACCAGTTTCCATCTACAATTTCAGTATCATTGTTTAGAAAAAGAAGATATTGACCTTTTGCCAATCTTGCACCTAAATTATTTATCTTTGAGTAGTTGAAAGGATCGTTAAAGTTTTCAACCTTGTATGGAATACTCTTTAGATAGGATATAGTATCTGGATCAGTACTATCATTGTCTAAGATAATTATCTCATAGTTTTTGTAGAGGGTCCTAGTTTCTATACTTTCAATACACCGTTTTAGAAGTTCAACCTTATCTTTAGTTGGTATAATAATACTCACCATAGGGCTTCCATGAACATAATATCTTACTCGATAATGACCACCGAAACCCTCTGAAACTTCTCCGTCTAATCCTCGCCTATTCAAAGCTTCTCTCAGTGCTTTCTTTGCGGATGTTCGTGCGTATGACTTTGCATGTAAAAATCCGGTAGCGGAGCCTTGCAGTTTTTGGCAATTGTATAGGGGTTTTGGGATGTGAGCGATCTTATTTGTTAGTTCAGTAAATCTTAGTACTAAATCATAGTCTTGACTACCCTCGAATCCTTCACGGAATCCTCCAATCTTATCTACCAAGGTTTTTCTGAATATTGTAAATTGGGATATGTAATTCATAGACATGAGAAGATCGGGAGACCAGTCTGGTTTGAAGAAAGGTTCTATTCTCTGACCGTTCAGATCTTTTTGGTCTTCATCACTATATATTAAATCCAGATCACTGTTTCGATTTAGTAGCTTCACAAATTCGAAAAGGGTGTTAGGTTGAAGTTCGTCATCATGGCCAATAAATCCTATGAATTCACCTTTGGTCATACTCATGGCTTGATTGGATGCCCCTGCAATTCCCAAATTTTTCTTTAGATATTTTATTCTGATCTGTCCATAATTTTGTGAATATTCAGTTAATATTTTTCTTATTTCTTGTTTTGTTGAAGCATCAGCAATACAGAGTTCCCATTCACAATAGACCTGTTTAACCACCGAGTCTATCGCTGATCTTAGCCATTTCTCATTCCCATCATATATCAGCATGATAAGACTAATTAATGGTCGATATGTGAAATTCGAAGCCTTTTCACGTATCTTATGAATTTGATCTTCTGTTAATTCACTATTTTTCAACCATATTTTATATTGCTCATTAAGGTCGAGTTTAAAAAAACTACTCCTTTTTAGAAGTTGAAAATTTCTTTTCAACATATTTTGGAGCATGTATGCAAAATCTTCAAGTAACAAATTGAGTTTTCCTGCAATACGATCAATAATTCTTCTTCTATGTGTTCCACATGGAAAACATCTGTTGTTGAAACTTCTGTATTTACTGATTATTTTCCATGTTAAGCTTTTCATTGCTCTTACTTCTGAATTTTAAATTTCATCTCTGGAACTAATTTAATGCACACTTGGTCTATTGCCAAACCCTATCTGTTTGCTGTCCTTTCTTTTTGTGGTATATAATTTCTGGTAATCAAATAAAAAAGGATGGAGCAGATTAATCTATAAAACCCAAAGTCATATCTTATTGACTTAGTAGATGAACAGAGCTTATGAGAATCCTAATAGTCACTCATGGATTTCCACCAAAAGAAATTACTGGTACAGAACAGCACAGCTACACATTAGCCAAAGAATTGATGAAGAATAATGAAGTTCACGTTTTTACCCGTAGCGATGGAACAGACTATCACGAATCTATTGAAAGCTATGATAACATTCCGATCAGTAGAATAAATACTCCGAAAATGAGTTCACGCATTAAATTTGAAGATACGTATTTAGACAATCGTGTTGCTGAAACATTCTCCACTCTATTAGACCAATTTCGTCCAGATATTATACATGTTCAACATTGTATTGCGTTAGGTTTTTCTCTCCTGGAGACAGCTATTAAAAGAAAGATACCAATCTTATTATTTCTTCATGACTTCTTTTTTATGTGCCATAATATTAACTTACTTAAATCAGATGATAAAAGATGTACTGGACCAAAAAACGAAAAATATTGTATGGATTGCATTTCCTCGTATGATCCATCTTTAAATAAAAATGAATCTCAAGAGATTGGAATTAAGAAATATCAGTA
>JAEOTF010000292.1 GCA_016840025.1 Candidatus Hodarchaeota archaeon | reverse complement strand
GTGATGAAAACTATTAGCAGTATCAGATGAAGCGAAAATTCCTGCTCCTTCTGCAGGATATGCTGGAGGTTGATTATAAGAAATATCACTATCATGAATATAAATGTCAGAATAATCATTTCCACTGTAGGGGGCAAAATATATACCACTCCCGTCGTTATTTACGATTGTACAGCCCTGAACATAGATATTTTTCGGATCTGCTTCATTTAGTTCTCCATCTAGATAAAAACCACTCCAACTATTATTAGCAATTGTGCTCTTTACTAGTGTCACATTTTGAGTAGCATAGAGGAAAATGCCGTTATCTGAATTATTAAATGCTTGACAGTTATAAAAAGTTAAATTACCACTTGTTTCGAGATGTACTCCATATCCACTGGTAAGTGTACCGTTAGACCTTACAAAACCAATTCTAGAGTCATTAACTTCTATATAATTACAGTCTCTAATGAATAAACCCTCACTATCGTCTTCATTAGAGTAAATATTAGTTATTGTGCAATTTTTTATTTTAATATCATTCGCATTAGTAAGATACATTCCATAAGCTAGACGATTTGATCCAAATGCACTTACATTATTAATTCTACAATCTATAAACGTAAAATTCTCTGATAAATCTAAATCGATTCCTTTATTCGTAAAAAAAGAGGTCGTATCATAAATAGAACAATTAATAAAAGTGCAATCCTTTGAAGACCAATCCTCAATTGATAATCCGTCGCAACCTTCAATTCTTACATTATTGAATGAATTATCATGACATGAACTTTGAAAGATTCCTAGCATTGATGAGGAGATAGAAACATTATTGATTTCTATATGGTGAGTAGGATCTCCCAAGTCATCCCACATAAAAAATCCATAATCTACATCAATAATTGTACAATTTATTATTAAACAATTCGAGACATTTCTAAATTCAATAGCATTAGATCCGGATTTTAATAAGCAATTAGATATCTGAAAATAAGCATCGATATCTCTCATCTCAATTAAATTATCAAATCCCTGGCCAGTTATATTAAAACCATCGATTATATAGGGATTTCCATAAATGCCTGCACCAGAAAAGGTTCCATTAACTACAAAAACATCAAAGTCGGCATTACTAGTAAATGATAATGGATTAAGGTTCTCATATGCGTTAGGTTTTCTAGTTTCAGTATATGTCTTAAATCTCTGGTCTTTCAACTCTGAGTTCGTATTAGGAGTTGAAATATGGTTATTTTCACTCTTTTGAGTCATTTCTAATTTTTTAGTCATAGAACCTTTCTGTGTCTGTATTTCATCTGAACCAATCCCATTAAATGTGTTTTTCTCAGTATCGATGAAATTTTCTATCGAGTTATTTTCTTTTGACTCAGACTTTGTTGATTCCGTTATAATTGTTGAAGGAATACTATAAATCAAGAGTGCAAATAATGCCAGCATTACATAAACTTGTTTCTTCATTATTAACCCCTCAATAGAATAACATGAGCCATCTCTAATTAAAACAGTTTTTTAAATAGGATCTTCTGTTATTTTTTAACTATATGAAATTCAGAATGATGGACTTACTTGTTATTTCCTATGAATATAGTATCATGAAAGAATGGGGTCTATCCATGTTTGCGAATTTCAGACATTAATATATTCAGCTACAAAAGTGTGGGTGTGGTTCGTATGACTGTTCAAATCAACAAATATTCATCCATAAAAGAGATTTTAAATCCTCTTATCGCTTTAGGGAGTTTTTTAGGAGCATGGCTCTTGTTTAACGTGATAATTTTGCTAAATTAACTCTAATTTACTTCTTTTATCGTTTTTAGATATAAAATGATTTAGATACAAAGTTAGGATCCTTTTATTAACCAAGTTTTAACCCAAAGAGTAATCATTTCGAATATTCTTTCCATATCTTTACCAGGGTTAGTCAGAGAATATTCAACTCTGATTGGAATTTCGTTAAATGTTTCTCGATGTATTAATCCATGAGTTTCTAATTCTCGAAGTCTATTAACAATAGTTTTTGGACTACCACCCACTTTTTCTTGTATTTCATTGAATCTTAACTTATTTTCCTTCAGTAATTGCCGTATAATTGGCAAAGTGTGTTTTTTTCCAAACAATGCAAATAAACCTTGAAGAAAACATTCCTTTGCACATTTTTTACTACTTGTATGTGTTAAACAATGCCAATGAAGCTGTTGATTGTATTGATTCATGATTAATCTCCTAATACTTCAGTTTTGGGAAGTTACTTCCACACTTCCCAGTTTATAGTTTAAATACTTCAAAAAATATAGTGAGTCTAATCTTCAAATATCTTTCGAATGGTGATAATAAATGAGAAGTGAACAAAAAAAAACTCATGGTACAGATTGTGAATGTGATAAACCTGATATTCAGGCTTCATATAAAGGAAAATGTTCAGAAGAACAGATTGTGACATGTCATGGGAAGAAGTTTTTGGAAAATATGAAAAAGAATAGTTAATTTCAAATGGCGAAAGGAATAAAGATGAAAAATAACAATATTATCGAGGTATCTAAACTTTACAAAAGATTTAATGGAATACAAGCGGTTGATGGTATTGATTTCCAAATAAAACAGGGAGAACTCTTTGGTTTTCTTGGACCAAACGGTGCTGGTAAAACCACTACCGTACGTATGCTTACTGGAATTATAGCTCCTGACAGAGGAAACATCTCTATTTTAGGACTCGACATCTCAAAATATAAATTAGAGGTGAAAAAAGCGATGGGTATAGTCCCAGAACTCTCAAATGCATATATAGACATGACTGCTTGGGAAAATTTAATGTTTATAGGTGCTCTGTATGGCATCAATAAAAATGAGCGAGAAACACACGCAAATGAGCTCCTAAAGAAGTTCGATCTTTATAAACGAAAAGATCATAAAGTAAAAGGCTTTTCTAAAGGGATGCAGAAGAAGCTGTTAATCTGCATGGCATTAATTAGTAAACCACAAATCCTTTTTCTTGATGAACCAACCTCGGGGTTAGATGTAGAGAGCCAGCGCTTAATAAAAGATCTTATCATGGCTTACAATCAAAAAGGTGTTACAGTCTTCCTAACTACTCATAACTTAGAGGAAGCAAATCAGCTTTGTGATAAAATAGCAATCATAAACAAAGGAAAAATTGTAGCAATTGACACTCCAGAGGCACTGAAAGTAAGATATGATGATTTAACTTCTATTGAGCTTTGTTTGGAGCAAATTATCTCAGTAGAAGAGTTTTCAAACATAAAAGGAGTGTTCCAGGCTAAGAAAGTGGGAGATAAAATTCGATTGTATACTAAGGACTACAATACCTCATTATCTGATGTAATAGATTTTATTCAGGCTAAAAAAACCAAAATAGTTAGTTTAAACACATTGAGAGCATCCCTAGAGGATGTGTTCTTACAGATTTTACATGAACAAAGAAAAGTACATGGAGGCAGTTAAAATGATGAGAGCCACGCGTTTAATAACCCATCTTCAACGTTCTTTCGTGATTACCAGAAAAGATATCAGAATTTATTACAATAAAGGACCAGTTATTATGCTTGGTCTTTTAATGCCTTTTTTTATTTTTTTATCCTTTTATATCGGTCGTGATCTTCCTTCAACCACTTTGATTATTGTTATTTTCGCAATGACCATCTACTTCTCAGCAACCTCTATGGGTTCAGCGGTCATGCCATGGGAAGCACGATTTAAAACTTTAGAAAGACTATTATCTGCTCCAATCTCGTTATGGTCTATCGTTTTAGGGAATATTCTTGCTTCATTTATTTTTGGTTTGATACTCTCTATTGTTCCCTTTATTTTAAGTTTATATTTTGGAGTAAATGTGATTGATCCTATAATAATGATACTAGCAATTATACTTGCATCGTTCTGCTTCTCTGCTTTCAGTGTATTACTCTCCGTCCCACCAACAGATGAAGTTCCACAGATAATGATGTTATCTACGATCATAAAGTTTCCACTACTGTTTATTAGCGGGATATTCATTCCATTAAACGAAATGTCAGATGATGGTATCTTACTTTCGCTAATTTCCCCCTTAACCTACTTTGTTGATCTATTGAATTTCTCTATTCTGGGTGATAGCTATTTTCCAGTTATTTTGGATCTCTTTGCATTGTCAATTTTTATAACAGTATTTTTTGTGCTTTCCGTGAAAATTCATACAAAAACTGCCCAAAAGCGAATCTAAAAATATTCCTAGATCAGCATTTCTAGGAATATCTCCTTTCTTAATAGTTAAGTAATCTCGTCCAACCAAGAAAACCAAAAATCGAGGCTCAGTAAATGTATCTGGTATCAAAACTAACGTATGAAAGGTCAAACTCCTATAATCACACGAAACACAAGTACATTTTGTAAGGATCTGTTAGTTTTCTTACTTATGGAGAAGTAATGCCTATTTCAACATAAGTAACGCTCCAAAACTCTGTTTTTCTGTGAAAAAAACAAGAGAGTGGGAGAAAAAGTTTTTTAAATCTATAACTATTAAATTATGATTTCATATCACTTTAATGTAGTGACTGGAATGAAAGAGAAAACGAGATACTTTTTAGGTTTAAATACTTCACTTTGTTTAATAATTCTTCTTGGCTTGATCATGGGAATTAGCTTTAGAAATATAGATACTATTACGGACTCAACGGTTACTTGGACTTGGATGGCGGGGAGTAACATTAAAAACCAGCCGCAGGTTCATGATATCGGATCCAGATCAGATAGCATTACTTGGACAGATTCGGATGAAAATTTTTGGTTATTCGGAGGATATGGCTATGATGGTACTGGATCTACAGGCTATCTTAATGATTTGTGGCGGTATGACGGGACGGATTGGACCTGGATGTCTGGAAATGATAGTCTAGGCCAACCAGGTGTGTATGGAACGAAAGGCATAGCTTCACCTTCTAGTGTTCCTGGAGGTAGGCTTAGAAGTGTTTCATGGATAGACCAAGCTAACAATCTTTGGTTATTTGGAGGATACGGCTATGATAACGCCGGGTCTCCTGGTACTCTTAATGATCTCTGGCGGTATGACGGGACGGATTGGACTTGGATTGCTGGGAACGATACCCGAAATCAGCCAGGTCTATATGGAACAAAAGGTGTAACATCTTTTTCCAACGTTCCAGGAAGTAGAGAGAGAAGTGTCTCATGGATAGATACAAATGATAATCTTTGGCTATTTGGGGGAAATGGTCGTGATAAAACTGGAACCTCTGGCTATCTTAATGACCTTTGGAGATACAACGGGACGTATTGGACTTGGATGTCGGGAAATGATACCAGAAATCAGCCAGGTGTCTATGGCACGAAAGGGGTAGCTTCCCCTTCCAGCGTACCTGGAAGCAGACATTTCGCAACTTCTTGCACAGACACGAGCGGTAATTTTTGGTTATTTGGAGGAGAAGGCTATGATAGTACTGGATCATATGGTAGGCTTAATGATTTATGGCGGTATGATGGAATACATTGGACCTGGATAGCCGGGAATGACACAGTAAACCAGTTAGGAGTGTACGGTGCGAAAGGGGAATCTTCGTCTTCTAGCGTACCAGGAAGTAGATACAGCAGTATTTCATGGATGGACATGGGGGGCAATTTTTGGTTATTTGGAGGACGCGGTTATGACAGTACTGGACCATCACTTGGTTATCTTAATGACCTGTGGCGGTACAATGGAACTTACTGGACTTGGATGTCTGGAAGTGATGCTGTAAGCCAATTGGGAGTGTATGGGACGAAAAAAATACCTTCTACCTCCAATATGCCTGGTTCTAGATGGAATACTGTTTCTTGGATAGATAAGAGCGATAATCTTTGGTTATTCGGAGGACAAGGACTTGATAGTGCTGGATCGTATGGTCGACTTAATGACCTCTGGCAATACGATGGAACGTATTGGATTTGGATTTCTGGAAATAATATCATCGACCAACCGAGTGTGTACGGAACGAAAGGGATACCTTTTGCCTACAATGTTCCTGGAGCTAGAAATAAAGGTGTTTCTTGGATAGACCCCGATGATAATTTTTGGTTATTCGGAGGATATGGCTATGATGGTACTGGATTTTCTGGCTGGCTTAATGACCTGTGGCAGTACAATGGAACTTACTGGACTTGGATGTCTGGAAATGATACCAGAAACCAGCTAGGTGTCTATGGCACGAAAGGGGTAGCTTCACCTTCCAACATTCCTGGAAGTAGGCAACATCCAATTTCTTGGACAAATCCAGGGGGTAGTTTCTGGTTATTTGGGGGATACGGTTATGGTAGTACTGGGATACTTGGTCGCCTTAATGACTTGTGGCTGTACAATGGGACATACTGGACCTGGATGTCCGGAAACGATACTACAGATCGGCGAGGAGTATATGGCACGAAAGGCGTAGCTTCATCTTCCAACATCCCCGGTGGTAGAGCAGGGTGTATTACTTGGATAGATTCAAGTGGTAATCTCTGGTTATTCGGAGGAGATGGTTTTGGTAGCGTTGGATCATCTGGTTGGCTTAATGACCTGTGGCAGTATGACGGGACATACTGGACCTGGATGTCTGGGAACGATACCACAAACCAACCAGGAGTGTACGGAACAAAAGGAATCAGTTCTCCTTCCAATGTTCCCGGAGGAAGGATATTTAGTGCTTCCTGGTTTGATACGGATGGTAATCTCTGGTTATTTGGGGGATATGGGTATGATACTGGCATAATGTATGGTTATCTTAATGACCTGTGGCGGTATGATGGAACGGATTGGACCTGGATGTCTGGAAACAATACCAAAAATCAACCAGGCGTATATGGAACGAAAGGCGTAGCTTCATCTCCCAACGTACCCGGAAGTCGAAGAGGCAGTAATTATTGGATAGATTCGGAAGGTAATTTCTGGTTATATGGAGGATCAGGCTATGATAGTGCCGGATCGTTTGGTACTCTCAATGATCTCTGGCGGTATGATGGAACGGATTGGACTTGGATCTCTGGGAACGATACCAGAGGTCAATCAGCTGTATATGGAACAAAAGGCGTAGTTTCACCTTCCAACGATCCAGGAGGAAGGGAATTCCCTGTTTCATGGTTAGATTCAGCTGGTAATTTCTGGTTATTTGGGGGGTACTCTTCTGGGCATCTTAATGATCTATGGAAATGCGAGATAACTTCTACTCCTCCAATACCGGAGTTTAACACGTTTGGTGAGGTCATGATCATTATAACATTAGTTGGAGGATTCATTATTTCCATTTTAATTAATAAGCGGATAAACCAAAATTCATCTCCTCTCAAGAAATGAGATTTTTTGTTATTTTCCACAAATACTATTTCATGGAAGAGTAGAAATATCTGAGGAAGTTCAATCCTGGCTTTAATTTATTCACCAAGTGCTAATGATTTTTGATATTCTAAGATGGAAATATTTATATAGGAAATATCTCCCATGGAAATATATGTCATCGTCCAAGAGTCTAGGTCAAGAAATACCTAAGGAAGCAACCCTGACTCAGGGTGAAGTACTAATTCTTTCACTCCTTTCAGAAGGGTCTAATTACCCCTATCAAATTCAAAAAATGATAATAGAACGAGAAGTTCATAATTGGATGGACATTGGTTTTTCATCTATCTATCATGCGTTAGATAGATTAGAAAATAAAAAATTAGTCTCCAGCACATATCATAAACCTGAAAAAAGCAGTAGACGACAACAGCGGATATTTACTCTAACCAAAACTGGCTATAGAGAGTTAAAATCTAACGTTGCTTATCTTATTGGGCAATACATTGACAAATCACCAAGTACAATTGGCTTTGCGAATTTTTTGTTATTTGATTCAAAAGAACTCCCTAATCTCATAAAAACGCGTCAGGAGAAAATACAACAACGAATAGATTTACTCCTTAAACGCGATGAATTTCTTCGTGAGAGTCTGAAAGAGGAGAAAGATGAGACCAAATTATTAGTAAATCTTCTTTTTGAATATGCTCTTCTTCGACATAAAGCAGAATTAGAATTTATCAAAATGGTGAAAGAAAAATGGCTGAAACCATAGACCCAGTTAAAAATGTCGCCTTTTGTGGTTTATATTGCGGAAATTGTGGTAAATTTAAGAGCGGAAAATGCCCTGGCTGCCCTTCATTTGAAGAAGGGAAAGCACCTAGTTGGTGTAAGACTCGACCATGTGCAATTGAAAAAGGCTATAGCTCCTGTGGTGAATGTTCTGATTGGCGAGAATGCAAGACCTTAAACAATTTCATGTCCAAAGTTTTTGGGATAATTTTTCGAAGCAATAGAAAAGGAATGTTAGCGTATATCGAAGAAAATGGAATGGAAAAATATGCTGAATTGATGGCGAATCATGGTAGTATGCGTTTTCCAAAGGAGCTCAAATAAATGCCGATGATTGAAGGCTTTACCCACCAATGTGGTTTTCATTGTGAATCCACTGCGATTCGCAATGTTTTAACTCATGCAGGACTTGATATTAGTGAAGAAATGATAATTGGCTTAGGAGAAGGTCTTGGATTCATTATTTGGCAGATGTCTAAGATGCTAACGCCATTTATTGGTGGAGGAGTTAAACAAGCCCAGAAAGTAGCTACTTTAGCAAAGAATCTTAATTTAAGAGTAAATGGTTTTCAAAGCACCTCGGTCAAAAAAGCGACTACATATATCCAGAAGAATATTGATGCAGGACAACCATTGGGAAGTCAAACGGATATGTTCTATCTTCCATATTTCGAGGACTATGGAGAACACTTTGCTGGTCATTTCGTCACATTAGTTGGTTATGATCAGGAAAATGTGTACGTTGTTGACACTGATAGATCTGATATTTATGCGGTATCTTGGGAACTCTATAATAAAGCAGCGTATCCTCCTGAAAAAGTTCCTATGAAAGGGAAACGTTTCATGTTTTATTTTGAAAATTTAGATGACAAAAAATTATTTGACGAAGTTATTCCAGTGGCGATTAAAAACAATGCCAATAGTATGCTAAATCCTCCAATCAAGAATATAGGTGTAAAAGGGATCAAAAAATTCGCTAATGAGGTAAAAAATTGGCATGAAACGCAACCCCAAGTTCAAAAAGCACTTTCTGATTTTCATTTAATGGCAGAAGAAGCAGGCTCTGGAGGAGCACTTTTTAGAAAACCGTACGCTCGTTTTTTGCATGAAGCATTTGAAGTCACTAACAATAGAGCGTATGATGAGGCTGCGAACGCTTTTGATGAAATTCATCCTCTTTGGACCGAAGTAGCAATTATCGCAAAAGAGGGGACAGAATTAGAAAGAAATAAGTTGCCTATAACCTTAAAGGATATTTCTCAACGTTTACAGGAGCTAGCACAGCGAGAAAAGGCTGCTTTTCAGCTTTTATACGAATAGCCAAGAAACTCCCCTCATCGCTTGCGTGGGTGGGATGAATTGGCAGCATCAGGCTTAATCACTCTACAAATGCCTTTTCGCCAGCAGAGAGGAGTCACTCGTTCGGTTTTGACAGGCTTGGCGAGTCCATCTAACTTAATGTATAACCCATAGTTCTGCATGCCTTTGACCTGATACTTCTTGCCTTGAAATTGCACAAGATCTTGGGGTTGATACTTATAACGCTGTCTGCGAATGCTTACCCGTCCTCTGTTGGTCCTGTGTCCTCTATATTTGCGTAAATTCTCTTCGTTAAGTGTCTTATTGCGGGTGCGTCTACCACTGAACAACGCCTGGCCACTGACTTTCTTGCCTGTACGGGTATCCAAGTATTTTGCATCATAGAACTTCTGCAAAGCCCGATTATTCCGTCTAATTTGTTCAAAAGCAATAGGTTCAACCCGCTTTTGAGTAGTTCCATTGGCAATGACAAACGCATCGTTAGCATGTGATTTCGGAAGGCCTAATTCTCTTCGTCCCAGCTTGGTTAGATAACCATAGGTATATTCGCAGGCTAACGTATTTACTAAGCGCCATCGCACTATAGACATGAAGGTTTCAGGCTTAAAAGATTTTAATTTTGGTGTCCACCCATATAATGCTCCTTTTTCCTGATGATTCTTAGGAGTATGACATTTAATACAAAGGGTAATCAGATTACTCGGTCTATCACCGCGATCTCCGTTCCAAAAGCTAAGATGATGAACTTCAAGGATTTTTTGCTTGTTCTTGTTCTTGCAGTCGGGGTTCTGACATTCATGACTGTCTCGATGGAGAATATATTCTCTTAAGTTCCAAAAACCCGTTTGTTCACCTGCTTGATATTCTTTTCCTTTAATAGCGGGATCTTTGATCTTTTGAATATCAAAGTTCGCAACTTCAATGGTCACTTTGGTAATGGGGAGAATAGATTTTAACAAGCCAATCAACCGAGAATGAGCGGTGAGTTTGTGATGAATGGAAGGAGGTAACCACTCTTTTTGTCTCCTTCTATTATCAACTCTGGGTTTTCGATACCGCAAATGGTGTCTGCGTTGGGTGCGGTACATCCGTCTTTCACTTATTCGCTCAGAAATACCTGCGAGCAGTCGTAATTCACCTGCGACTAATTCTTCTCGTTCTGTGAATGCCGAAAAACCAATGTGGGTATAGCCCGAATCAATCCCGAGTTTAATTTTTTGTTTATAACCACTAGAGCCAAAAATTAATTGGATCACAAAAGGATCATGCCGTACAATCTTCGCTTTCGCCGCTTGGAGTAATAATCGTGCCTGACGGGGAGTGGTCGGCATTAAGGGGTGGCCATGTCGGTTCACCACGAAGATTGTGTTCATTGTTCTGTTCTCATTCATTTGTTCTGTTTCTTTTCTTCATATTTCTTTGGTCAGGCTAAAAGAAAGCCTGTCTCCCCGAAGGGAGTCGTCCACATTGCCAATGTTACCCGCGGTTTCTTGTCAGCAACACTTCGACTATCCCTGCAGCGATGTTTAATCACTGACCGCAGAGTGTCGAACTTGTGGAGCATCCGCCAGTGCCTATACATTCGCAGGTAACGGACGACATCACCTTTGCAGATGATGTTGAGGCTAATCAACAGGGCTTGAAAGCACTTCCAAGCCCACAGAGCGCGTGCGTCTGTGGGTAGTTGACCTAAGTAATATTTCCACAGTTCTATTTTTTTCTTTAGATCTTTATTAAGTCAATGTACCACTGATAACTTGCGTGAGTATAATGCTGGAAGTATTGGACAAACCATTTCATTATCAAGATTTACTCTATTTCCGAAAACCTCCAGATTCTATTATTAGTAAAAAATATTCTGCCCTCCAAGTAAGGATTCTTGCTGCCTTAGATTCTCTTAAAAATTCAGAGTGAACAGTAACTTCCATAAATGAGAGTTTATGTTTATATTTAAAGGAGACTTTCAAAATAGAGATTTTCATTCATGAAGTGGACTAAACTAACAATTATTCCTTGAACATAGAGTTCTTTCCTGTTCATTCTTCCTTTTGTTAGAAATCCAATTGCTCCCTCTTTTTGTTTGGTGTTATGTTCACCAGTTATTTTATCTATTACATGACCAAGCTCGATACGTTTTAGTAATTCTTTTGAAATGCTCTCAGGAAGCTCAAAGTGCGGAGTAGTACCATATCCAATTCTTCCTTCTTCATCGATTATACAAATCGCTCCAAAAGAAAACCATCGAGTATAAATTTGTCTTATTCCCCCTTCAATCCCAACAAAGAATTGAGCCTTCAAGTCTTTCTCTTGACCGATTTTTTTAATACTCAATGCTCGATTTGTAGCGCCTTCAAATGTCTCATCATTAATAGGCTGGTTAGAAACTTTTGATTTTACTTTAAATCCTCTTACTTTTACATTGCCATGATATCGTGAGAATGCTTCCTTTACTGCCGCGATTTTGACAGGATTACGAGAACCAACGAACACATTCATAATTCATACATTTAGGAAATTACTTTTGATTTTTTTGATGTGAATTCCAGCACTCCCGCAGCATTAAGTAAGGGACTCATCTTCATTTTTTTTTGGTAACCATACCATCTCTTTAAGCGGGAGAAATGTACCTCTGCCTCGAACAAGCCGAATGGAAGAACGAAAAGTCTTGCCCTGCCCACCTTTGAGGAGGTACGCTTTTCCAACTTCAATAGCTTCTATATCATCATCCCATACAGAAAGTACTACTTGCCCAGTTTCATCTCCAATCAAATATTCTGCGACACGATGGAGACCTGACCGTCGGTCTTTAACTGTTTTTTCAGTCATTTTACGTACTACTTCAAAAGCAATATTAACAGCTGTACTATCTGGAGTTAAATCCACTATTCGATGACGCGGAAAGTGAGGACAACTCCCGTCGTAAGGTAGGCCACAAACAGAACAGACTTCATAAACTCCCGATGAATCAATCCATTCCACCGAGATACGGGAGTCTTTGAGAGAAGTAATTTCTCTGTCAATTTTTTCGAGAATTAGCTCCCCTAGTTTTTTCTTAGTCGCGATATCATACCTTAAGTCTGCTTCTTCCTGAAAAACACCAAAATCAAGACTGATAGATTGTTCTAGAATAATAGTTAGGTGGAAAGGGTCTTGTGCAAGGATTAATCGAATGAGTTTAGTTAGTTGTTGAGCTATGTAGTGGGAAGTAGTTATAATGCCCATTGGGTTCTCAACAGAGAGTGGATACGCTGAAGGATGCTCTTCTAAAAGGTACCTTTCGATTTCTATCCAAGGAATTTGAAAAACGTCATTCTGCATAGGATCCTGTGTTTCTAATTCTCCTATCGCACAGGTAAGGATGTTATCTATTCCTATTACTTTTACACCCATTGTGATAGTAACTGCTTCCCAACGAGACTGAGATAAGCTTATTAGATCATCCTTTAAAGGCGAGGGTATTAAATTCATAATATTAGAGGGAAGGAGGAGATTCCATTTGTCTTCATAGAACCTTATCGAAAAAAGATCCCGAAGGAGCACTCTCCAGCAGAATTGGCTCCACCAAGACTGATTGGCTTTATCATAATAAATAGTAAAGTGAGGACGAGGTTTTCCTTTCTGTTCAGCATGAAATCCAACCTCTCTACCTTCTTGTAAGTTTCGTACAATTTCAGAGATTTCTAGATGCCACCATGGGTGAAGGGCTTCCTGAGGGATAAGAAGAAAACGATGTAAAGGTTCGGTGCTTAAAGAAATTGCAGAAGGTGAGGAAATTATCTCCTCAAGTGACAGCATATCACTCGCAAATGAGTTCAAATAAAATTGATAATGGTTTTTTTTCTGTTTAAGGAATGCGATAAATGACTCTTTGTCATCGCGGGCATCTTTTTCCCAACCGATCGGTCCAACAAGAAGCGGTGGATTCCACCAACCTGCATCAAGGCATTCAGTTGCAAACATTTCCCAAAAACTTCTAATGTATTCTGGGAGTGACAAACGAAACGCTTCTAAGACCTCATCCAATGCGGATATCAAATTATGATTAATAGAGAATAATACTAGAGAAGAATTAGTGTCAGTTTTCTCATTATGTTTAGAAAAAGAATGGTTTCCAATTTCCGCTTTCTCTTCCTTCTTTTTTCGTGTCAAAGATTGTCACTATCCGATTGGAAATCACTGAAACATAAAACCTTACGCTTTGTATCTAGATATTGGTGATATATTTGTATCAGTTTTTATTCTAAAATATCCCCATTAATAATTACATAATAAAGAAATAGATGTAAGTATGGGAAGAGGATATAAGAGAGGAAAGAGGGAGAAGGATTCAAGAATTATCCTTGTGCAGGATTCCTTCTCAAGATATTGTTGCACCATTTCTTTATAAAGTTCTAAAATGCAAGTAATATAAATTTCTGCTTAAATTTTAGTTAGATCGCCTGTGCAACAATCTCTGCAATATCTAAAGCTTCGATTGCTTCTTCTTTGTCCAATGTTTTGATCGCATCTGTATAATTCAGTAGGCAGTAATAACAAGCAGTCGCCATTACCGACGCGCCCGTTGTAAGGGCTTCTTCAGTTCTTGGATTGGCAAATCGTTCTTGAATGGGTGTTTCTTGCCAGATTCGACCGGCACCCCCCCCACAGCATAATGCAAAACGTCTATTTTTCTCCATTTCGACTAATTTTAGTCCAGGAATCGCTTGAAGCACATCCCGAGGCTCTTCGTAGATATTGTTATGTCTTCCAAGATAGCATGGGTCTGCATAGGTTACTATTTTATCCAAGCTTTTAGAGAATTTTAACGAGCCATCTTGTATTTTCTCATATAGAAATTGTGTATAGTGTTGGATTTTAATCTCATCGCGAAGACCATAGTCTAATAGAGCGTTATATGAATGCGGTGAAGTTGTAACAATTCGATTGATATTCAATGAATCTATTAATCCTCCCTGCTCTTCTTTAAGCATATCAAAAAGCATATCTTCCCCTAACATCCTAACACAATTACCGCAATCCCTTTCTGCATTCCCAAGAATTGCATAATCTACTTCCAAATGCTCAAAGATTTTCACGAGAGCTCTAGCTATCTTTTGAGCCCGTGGGTCATATGAAGCAGTACATCCCACAAAGAACAAAATATCTGCTGATTCTCCTTTCTTGATTGTTTTAACCTCAAGATCTTTGAGCCATTGTGTTCGTTCCTGTTTCGGTCGCATTAATGGATTTCCATTTTCAAAAAGTGAATCCAATGCATTACTTACTGTAGCAGGAACACCTCGGCCATCTTCAAGTGCCATATTCCGCAATGCACTCATAACTTTGGAGATCTTGACATCACGGGGACAAAGCTCTTCACAGAGACGACAAGAAGTGCAAAGCCATGTATTTTCTGATTGAGGTTCACTTAACCCAAGGATTGCTTGTCGAATGATCCTTCGGGAGTTAAAATATCGAAAATCGCCCCAAGGACAAATGCCGGTGCATGTGCCGCACTGAAAACACGCTAATAGGTTCTCTGCCCCTGCTTCCACAAGTTTTTTCACAAAATCGTCGTCTACATTGCTAATACATTCTTTAAATTCCGATTCGTTTGCCATGATGGACACCGGGAAGTATTATCGCTTTTTGGACTAGAATGAAGAGTATGAGAGTGAAATTTCTGAAGGATATACAAACTAATTCACTTTTTTACTTTTCCGTAACAACTAGAATTTATCGTAACCTTCAAAATATTTACAGAGGAGGAGAAGAAGTTACAGCGTTAAGGACAAGAGAGCATCTTCAATGGAAGACTACTCAAAAACGAGCACAACAACCGTATGGGGAGAATACGGTGGGGTAAAACTCCCACAAATGGAAATAAACGTATTAGACGCCATAGAGAAACAAATCGAAGAAAAATTACCGAAAATAAATGTGAATAAAACAGGTGAATTCGGATTTTATGTGGAAGAAGACCACATCGTAGGATTAGGTCTAAATGGACACAAATTTAAGAAAAAATTGAGTACTCTCCCTGAGTCCTTCGGAGCACTGAGCCAGCTTCAAATCTTGGATCTCAGTAACAATCAGTTAACGAGTCTTCCTGAGTCTTTCGGAGTATTGAGCCAGCTTCAAACCTTAAATTTATTTAATAATGAGTTAACAAGTCTTCCCGAGACCTTCGGAGCGTTGAGCCTGCTAAAAACCTTGGATCTAAGGGTTAATTGGTTAAAGACTCTTCCCAAATCTTTCGGAAATCTACACCAGCTCATTGTCTTAAACTTAAGAGCTAATCGGTTAACAAATCTCCCCACGTCTTTTGGCAATCTTAAAAGTCTTCAAACCTTGCATTTAAGAGCTAATCGGTTAACAAATCTCCCCACGTCTTTTGGCAATCTTAAAAGTCTTCAAACCTTGCATTTAATGAAAAATGGGTTAACAAAACTCCCCGCCTCTTTTAGTAACCTTAAAAGTCTTCAAACCTTGTATTTAATGAAAAATGAATTAACAAGTCTCCCCGCCTCTTTTGGTAACCTTAAAAGTCTTCAAGCCTTGTATTTAAGGTTTAATCGGTTAACAGCTCTTCCCGAATCCTTCGGAATGCTGAGCCAGTTACAATCCTTGGATCTCAGTAATAATCTGCTAATAACTCTTCCCGAATGCTTCGGAATGCTAATTAATCTCCGTATCTTGGATTTACAAGCTAATCTGTTTTCAGCGCTACCCGAGTCCTTCGGAGTGCTAAGCAATCTTGTAACTTTGGATTTACGAGCTAATCAGTTAACAACTCTACCTAGATCTATTACTCAATTGATACAGCTCCAATCATTGTTTCTCAGTAATAACCAATTAACGGCTCTTCTCGAGTCGTTCGGAGTGCTAAGCAATCTTGTAACTTTGGATTTACGAGCTAATGAGTTAACGGCTCTTCCCGAGTCCATCGGAGTGTTAAGCCAGTTACAATCCTTGGATCTCAGTAATAACCTACTCACCGCTCTCCCCGAGTCCATCGGAGTGTTAAGCCAGTTACAATCCTTGGATCTCAGTAATAACCAGTTAACGGCTCTTCCCGAGTCGTTCGGAGAGCTGAGCCAATTGCAATCCCTGGGTCTCAGTAATAACCTGCTCACGGCTCTTCCCAGTTCGTTCGGAGTACTGAGCAAGTTGCAATCCCTAGGTCTCAGTAACAATCAGTTAACAAGTCTTTCCGAATCGTTCGGATCGTTGAGCCTGTTGCAATCCCTGGATCTCAGCAACAACCAACTAACGGCGCTTCCCGAGTCGTTTGGAGCGTTGAGTCAGTTACAAACCTTGTACTTGATGTCTAATCGGTTAAAAACTCTCCCCGAGACCTTCGGAGCGCTGAGTAACTTACTTTATTTGAGTCTGAGGACAAATCAGTTAATGAGTCTTCCCGAGTCTATCACTCAACTGATACAGCTCCAATCCTTATTTCTCAGTAATAACCAATTAACAAGTCTACCCAAGTCGTTCGGGGCTCTCAACCGGTTACAAACCTTGTATTTAATGTCTAATCGGCTAACGAATCTCCCCGAATCTATCATACAACTGAGTCAACTCATAACACTACTTCTCGAAGACAATCAATTAACAAGTCTTCCTGAGTCGTTCGGGGCTCTGAGTAATCTCAGATACTTGGATTTTAGAACAAATCAGTTAACGAGTCTTCCCGAGTCGCTCGGGGTTCTAAGTCGGCTTCAATCCTTGGATCTCAGTAATAATCAATTAACGAATCTTCCCGAGTCTATTACACTCCTAGATGAGCTTCAAACCCTGAAAGTGGGCAGTAATCAGTTAACGAGTCTTCCTGAAACTTTCGGAACCCTGAGAAGGCTTGTAACCTTGGATTTACAAAGTAATCAGTTAATAACCCTTCCTGAATCCTTTGGAACCTTACCAAATCTCCGAGTACTGCACCTAGAAATTAATCCTCTTTCAACTCAAGCTCTCCGACTTCTAACCGAAATGGCTCATAATCATCCCCAGAGGGAGTTAAGAGAGGCAGTTCAAGTCTTTGTTTCAGAATTCACAGTTGCATACGATTAAAAAAAAGCCCAAATTTATCAAATATCTAGAGAAAAGTTGGGACTGCTAATATGGGGTAATATTCACTTGCTTTATTTTCATAGGTGGGACATACTTTATATCGCTCCAATGTCCAGCCATTCGACTGGTTCCCACCATTTCTATGCCTTTTGCCATTTCAATGATGTTATCTAAGAGACGACATTTTTGGAGAGCTCCCTGGATTTCGCCATTTTTAATTAAGAAAGTACCTTGTCTCAAAACCCCGGTGTAGTCACCTGTACCACCGTTTGTTATGTAGGCATAATGCAAGAAATCAAGATAGACCCCATTTTTTGTTTCTGTGATCATTTCCTCGACATTACTTTTGCCTGATTCCATGTAGAGTGAAGATAGATAGGGAGTTGGTTCACTTTGGTAGAGCTGTCCAGGGTAGTTTGTCATCCCGGATCCTGCTTGTTGCCGATATCCAGTACCTTTCGAGTTTGTTTTGAACTGAGTTGCATAGAAGGTGTCCAAAGGCATCTCTTTGAACACTCCCTCTTCGATAAGAACGATGTCTTGAGTTGGCACTCCTTCATCATCATATGCTCCCGAGACAGAACTCGGTACCCTTAAAGGATCGTTACCGACTGTCAAATTTTTAGAAGCAATTTGCTCACCAATTTTATCTTTTAGAAGAGGCATGTTTCTCTCTTGAAACTGAGGTCTCGTTAGAAGTGACAACCAACCTATGAAAGTGGAAACTGAGATAGGGCTTAAAATTAATTCATAAGAACCTCCCTCAATTTTTTGGCCATCTAGACTTCTCACTGCCATATCCACTGCATGTTCTGAAAGAGGTTTTGTATTAATTTCACTAAGTTTCCATCCACCAGAAGCATCAGTTCCCTCTCGTCTGTCTGTCATCGATTCAGCAACAGCCATAAGTTCAATTGTCCACCAAGTGCCCGTTTCTGATATATTCACACCATGAGAGTTCATTATATGCTTAGAAAAATGAACTAAGTGTGTTGGTCCCGCAACTTCCTTAATAGCAGGATTTAATTCAGCAGTCTCATGTAACATTTGATTAACTTGTTCATTGATATCCTCATAAGAGAAAATAGCATCAACTAGCTTTGGGTCATAAAATTTGCTTTCTCGTTCTGCTTTAAGAGGTGAAGCAAATGAATAAGCCGGGTCTACTTTACGATACTTAGCAATTGCAACTGCTTCCTCAACAATTTCCAAAATAGATTGATCAGAGAAGTCACAAGTTGATGAAAACCCTGATCCATCTTTAGTCAAAACTCGTATTCCTAGTCCTGCATCTTGAATAATTTTACTCTCTAAAATTTTACTGACGGCAGAACGAATGGTTAATAATTTATTCGCTCCCAAGAACACCTCTGCTTGATTAACTGTCTTCTGAGATTCAGCTTTGGTCAAAGCAAATTCAAGTCGTTCCGAATAATCTTTCATATTAATTTTCTCCTTATCACTCTAATTCTTAGGTCCCTTGAGAGTAGCAATACCACGCATTGTAGGTCCACCGTTGGAGACTGTACCTCCTTGGATGGGATCTCCTTTACCACAACCAGACCAAAAAAGTGTTTGATTATCAGCAAGAGCATCTATACTTTTGAGGAAGTTAGGAGTCGTCGCGGTTGCAGTACATGAATATAAATGATCAGTTAATTCCCCATTTTTGATAAGATAGCCTTCTTGACTGGAGATAGCCCAATTAAACCGTTGGTCGTCAATTGAGGGAACATTCGCTGCCAAAAGATAGACGCCATCCTTCGTATCTTCTATGATTTCCTCTGCTTTCCAATCGCCTGTTTCCCAAAATACATTAATTTGCCGGATAAGTGGGTGATATTCAAAGGTATTTGCTCTCATAGCGCCATTGGGTTCCCCACCCATAATAAGCGCGGTTTCACGTGAATGCATGCGCTCTGTTAAGATCCCTTCCTTTACTAGAGTTGCTCGTCTACAAGGACTTCCTTCATCATCATAAAGCATGAAACCGAAATTGTTCGGAATAGTTGGATCATTGTAGACTGTAACATACTCTGATCCAATTTGAGTAGGATTACCCTCGTCTGCACTCAATCCTTTCCACCAAGTACTACCTGCCCAAGCTGCTTCCCATCCTAAGACTCGATCAGCTTCAGAAGGATGACCAACAATTTCATGTACGAGAAGAGCCATATATGAAGGATCAAATATGATTGGAACATCTCGCAGAGTCGGAGCTGGTTTCGCATTAGCCAAATCCAAAGCTTTTTTTCCAATTGTTTGACAAAGCTCCGTTAAATCTCCCTTTTTCCCTAATATTTCATGTCCTCCTGTTCCACCCTGTTCGGAGAAGGATCCTCCCCATGGTTCATAATAAGCTTGTACCCCTGCTGTACCTTTAGCTACAGCTCCTATGCTCGCAAATACAATCGGTCGAATGAATTCAATCTTCGTTCCTTCACTACTCCAAAAATACTTTTTTGCAGAAATGCTATTATAGTCAACAATAGCTCTGACAATGTCATCTGATAAACGAATCTCCTGATTCCATTTGAGAATTTGTTGTATTTTATCTTCAAGAGGAATCTTACGGAAATCAATTTTACACTCAACTTCTACTCGATCCTCAGAAATAGGAATCTCTGCTAATTCAACTGGTCTTTTACTTTTACTCCCTTCAATTTGCGCCATCTTTCGTGCAATCTCAACTGTGCGTTCTAAACTCTTTTTGCTTAGATCTTGTGTACTCGCAAATCCCCACGCACCATCTGAAAGAATTCGAACACCAACGCCTTTTTTTCGGTAAGTAAAGGCCTTATTGATTTCTTTGTTAATTGAATTCACTACTACATTTTGAAAACTTTCCAAACGGACATCTAAATATTCCTTAGCTTCTGTCATTCCCAAAATATATTGTAACAGATCTTCCATACTCATTACTCCTAAAATTAATAGCAAGTAAACTAGAAATTCGAGAAATTAATTTTTTGGTTGATTAAGCTAAACCTAATTAATTTGTTCTCATAATAAGTTTGAGGGACATTGATGACTCTTTCTACTAAAGTCTTATCTCAGAAATTTCTTCACACGGAAAGCAGTATTGTCGATCTAAGATAAATTTGACAGTGTAGCCGATAGCAAGACCAATAATCCCGCCTATAAGATACCATTCTGGTGCTATTAGATAAAATAAACCTTCAATCCCCCAGAAAATCATAGTAGTAAAGATGGCGAATATAAAGTATAACGAAAACTGTCTACCAACTTCCTGCATTGTTTCATCCTCTCTCAGTTGTTCCTGAAACACGATCCATTTATCGACAATAAATTTGAATATAAAGCCAACTAACGTTCCTGTCCCTAATGCCACTCCAAACCAGAGTTCAATGTCTCTATTGAATGCATCAATAGACATACTTGCCACCGAAGAAAAGAACTCTTTTAATAAAAACTCCACTAACGCCTGACAGGAAATGTTTATTGTTATTGCGATTATAGCAAAAGCAATATAAGAGAAATACTGCTTATATACAGTTTCCATTAAATTATCACCAATTGTATGAGGTTATGAAGGATTCCAACTCAATTTATTTTTTCTCTTTTTACTTCTAACTTAGAAGGACAAAATTATTGTTGATTAATGAGAAAGGAAAATTCAGGTCTAAGGGCTTTATTGAATATATCCCAGGCGAATATGCATGGAGGGGCGTTGATGCAAAAGGTTATATGTTTATTCATTGCCTATGGGTAAAAGGTTTGAAAGGGCGATACAAAGGGTCAGGTCTTGATTCACTGCT
>JAEOTF010000040.1 GCA_016840025.1 Candidatus Hodarchaeota archaeon | reverse complement strand
TTGAAACAACATTGTCGCTACATTGATAATCAAAAATGTTAATTCTATACAAAATAGCAATTTAATGAATAGTTCTTCTACCTTGTGACAGAATAACCCAATTTAAGGTAAAGTCATTGTTATTTTCTGAAATGTTGGTTTTGTATTGAAAAAATCGAGAATAGGACTATTTTACCTGGTATTATCCGAAATTTTTTTTCTATCCTCTTTTCATGTTTACTGTCTATTTCCTTTTAATTTTCTTGAAAAATCATTGATACTCTCTTTCCATCCATGGGAAGACAAGGATTGAAAACATGATTCTTCTAGAGAGTATTCACCGTTTTGGATAATAATATTCTCTTCTCCGTTGGAAGTGACAAGTGCTAGTTCTGCGACGTAAGGTACATCGGGGTCTTTTCCTTTAGCATAGATGAAATCTTCATGAACCACCATCCCCTCAGGAAAATCTTTTGGACCAATGGTACCCCCTATGTGCTCAGATCTTCCGTATGCGAAATGTAGGCCCATAACCTTTTCATCTTCAAGGATATTTCCCCATAAAACTGCTTTCTCATTACAACCCAAACCTAGCTCTGCAATGTTCCCACAAATAGGACATTACTCCTTAAAGTATGTTTTATAATGCCTAACTGCCTTTCCATCCCCTTGGGCATCAATTATGCGATTTTTCTTTATAACAAAGGAAAACAGCTCTTCATCTTTCCATACCGGAATCTCGCCAATAGTCTGACTGATCTCCCCTTCATGTTCTCCCTCATAAGGGGCAATATAGGCTTCACCCGAGGGTAGGTTAATTACACGCGGATTTTCGGGGGGTAAATTCGGGTGTAATCGTCCATCATCGGCTTCTGCTTTACGAAAACGTAGATCAAAGACAAATTCCTGATCGGTGGACCATAATACACGAGCTGTATCCGCTGTTGAAAGTTTATTTGCAAGGAGATGAGCGCGTTCGTATACTTTTTCGTAATCAGCAGCAAGAGCGGTGTTTTCCATTCGGGGTGCTACTCCTGGCATACTAGCTGATCGTAATTTAGGGAATTCTTTGCCATATACAAATAAGGGTGCGCTTGCAGAATACTCTGTCATAGCGATACATAAGTTTGTGTCCTTTATTATTTCTCTCATGGGTAATTCTTTCTTTTCTACTATCCCTTGGTCTGGTAATGGTGCATTATTTGCTCCAGTTGCATGATAGAACGCCATCGGAAGTACATTGATATCTAAGTCAGTAGCAAGTTCACTAAGTTTTCCATACCATCGTTTAGCCATCTCCCGCCGATTTTGCCATGCATCTGTATCAGGATATGTCTCTGTAGGAATATCTACTAAAAAAAGGACGTTTTCTCCTGCTGCAGGCGCAAAAATGTCTACGAAGAGCTTACGTAAATTTAATGAGGTCATAATTGGTTCACTTTTTGAAAACAACTAAGACGGTGCAATCATTTTTCATAGTTCAAGAGTTTACTGATTTTACATAAGAAGCCTTACAAGCTTAAGCTGTGAGTAGTTCACCTATGTCTAATTGGTTTAACAGCTTAATTGTTGAAATATAGACTTTCCTCACTTTATCTCAGCTGATCTTTTTATTATATTAATTAGAAGATAAAGCATACTTCAATGCTGCTTTTACGTGGAGTTCCATGGTATTAAGCAGTTTAACGTTGGTGTCATCTTGTTTAAGTAGTAGTGGGAGTTCGGTACAACCTAAAATTACTCCATCAACCCTGTACTGATCCATTATACTTAGTAACCTATCCTTGCTGTCTTTTTTAAATACACCTATCACCAATTCTTCAAAAATTATCTTATTAATCTCATTCTGTTCTTCATCTGTCGGAACAATGACTTTTATCCTATGATTTTTGCAAACCTCGTGATAAAATGATGACTGCATTGTAAATTTTATCCCTAATAGAAGTAACACCCTCATATCTTCATTCTTTGCATGTTTAGCTGTTACTTCGGCAATGCTAAGCATTAGAAGATTCGTTTGGTTTTGAACTTCTTTAAATACCGCATGGGGTGAATTAGCAGCCATTATAACGAAATCTACTCCTGCTTTTTCTAATGCTCGAATCCCCAGCATAATATATTCTCTGTATCCTATTTTATCTCCTGTATCTTCATAGTCCGTAAATTTTTGGAAATCCAAGCTATAAATCACTATCTCAGGGTAATTATAATTCCTATATTGTTGATAGTATATTTCGTGAATAAGTTTGTAATATTCAATAGTCGATTCATGGCTTATGCCCCCTAAGATACCTATTCGCTTTTTCATTGTAAATCCATCTATAAAACCTTCTTACATTAATTAAGAATCCTCTCATTGAAATCATTTTTAGTCATTACAATCAGAGTACGATAGGTCATGTAGAAATTAATTAGAAATTATAAAAGAACAAAAATAACATAAAAAAATCTAAAAAAATCGTTAAATAATATTAAATCAACACATCTTCTCGGTCTTTTTTTAACCAATAGAAGTATGATTATAATGACAATTGCTGTGTTAGCACCAAGATTGAATTCTTAGTCTATTTTATAATTAAAGTGATAATTATGGGTTTTTTTCACTTTAAACCAGGTGAAAATTCATTCTTTCGAAGATTTTTCTTACACATTTGTGCTAGATTTGAGATTCCTTATCTTAAGCTGAACGCATTAATTCTCCATCGGAATTATCCTTCCAAGATATGACGATCCATTTTTATGCCTTTTATCTATTCGAATGCATTTATTATGCTCCAATATGGACAACAAGGTAAAATAGTGACCCCAAAAGAAATTAAAAAACTTCTAAATTCGTCTGACAACATTCAAATGCTATAGGAAGCTGTAGTCATTGTCATTTACTATTTTAAAAAGCGAAATTATTTGAATCACAAGGAAAGTTAGTTATTAAACCAATTGAAATGCTGATAATAATGTCACAGAAAACTTATTGTCCCAATTGCGGAGCTCTTTATTTCCCTGAGGATCAATTTTGCTCTAAATGTGGAGCATTAGTAAATAGTACGTCATCTACTGAGGAAATTACGCAATCTAAACCAAAAACATTAGATTCAACCCGCATTCAAGAATATAAGAGTTATATTCAGATCATTGGCATTGTAGAGATAGTTTTTGGTGTCCTGGGTTTAGTAGTAGGTGGGTTTGCGATAATTTTAGCAGGTTTTTTTTCTTCAATAATAGAGGGAGATGAAGTGGACACCCCAAATGAATCTGAAGTAGCTGATTTTGTCACAGCAATGATCTTCCTTGCTGCAATATTAATCATACTATTCGGAATCGTAGCTATTATAAGCGGTAAAAAGTTAATGGAATATCAAAAATCGGGACGGATAGGTACGATGCTAATTGGGGCTCTTAGTTTATTGAATATTCCAATTGGAACAATTTTTGGTGTTTTTGTGTTATACATACTAACCAGACCTGAAGTTGAAGAGCTTTTTAGTTGATACATCGGTTAGTTAATACATTATTATTGTCCTCGGACTTGTACGTAATCTAGAATCTATCTACCTATAAGAGGGTTCTTCCGTAATTTTCAAGACATAAATAATCCAAGGTGCAATCCTTATTTCATTGATCCATTCATACGGCTCTTTCTCTTTCGCTAATGGTTTATAAATTGTGATTATTTCTAAACCTGCCCTCATAAAGACCTCTTGATAATCCTTATCTGAACAGACAATATCTTCTACTGGTCTTTTGTCATCTATGTCAGTTATGATTATTTTACTTTATCACCGCTTTTTGCATGCTTATTTTCTGGAAAATCTTTAGTAGAAAATGAACCCCACTCATTTATGTATATTTCAGGGGTTGAGACTAGTATGACTATCCTTCCTTCATTTTTCAGTAAACTTACAATTTCTCTGAAGTTTTCAGTCTTCTTTTCCATCGTAGGTATATTATCAAAGGTAAACACAGCTAGTACAAGATCGTAGGTATTATCCTTAATATTGTTGAGATTACCATCTTCTACAAGCCGATAATCTCCTTTAGGGTCTATTCCTTTTGCTTTATTTATCATATCTTTAGCTATATCGACTCCGATAGTATTAAATCCTAATTTTTGCAGAAATCTTGTTGAACGACCTGTACCGCACCCAAAATCTATTGCCGTATTACCTTTGATATGTTCAAATATGATTTCTGGTAAATCTCTATACGCTAAATAATACGTACCAGGAAACTCCAGTTCAGCATAAGCTTCTGCGCGCTTTGCATCCTCATATACATTAGAAAATTCCATAATTACACCCTTTGTTTGATATTTACTACACAATCACCTGCTATTGTGGTTTTCCATTGAATAACGTCTAGAGGAAGTATTTAGACTTCGTATTGCTTTAGTTTTTTCAATTCTTCCTAAATTTGAACAATGTTCAATTCTATAAATTATTAGATGAGAAATCACTCATGTAATTCGATTATAGAGCATATCGGGCAAGGAACTTATCCATGTTCACCCTATTTAGAAATAATTATTTTTTGATTTACTTTCTAACGAAAAGAATAATGAAGAATTTGAACTAGAAATAAGATCCTCAGCTAGAATAGTCACTAATGATGGTCTTTCGTTTCAAAAGCTTGTTTGATGGTCTTTCGAGCAACAGGAGACATGTCTAGAGAATTCAATCCCTCATAAGTTGTCCAAAGAATTTCAACAGCATCCGATCCAGCATGACTTTTTCCACTTACATAATTTGCTAATAAAAAGATCAATACATAGTGAAATTGAACAAGTTCTTTTTTATCGCGAATAATATTCTCACCTATATTG
>JAEOTF010000291.1 GCA_016840025.1 Candidatus Hodarchaeota archaeon | reverse complement strand
TTCACCTAGTGTTGGCGCATTCCTTGAAAGGATGGATGCCGAGCGATTAGAAATTGGTAAAAAACTGGGAACAAATGTCATATCAGCAAAAGAGTGGTTAAAAAAAGTCTACAATTCACCACATGGAGAGAATCTCTATGAAGTTATCCAATGCAGTGAAAATTATGCGGGAATTGGTGCGCCTAAGACATTAAAACACCGTTATGTATTTGAAGATGTTCCGACGGGTCTTGTACCACTTTCTAGTCTAGGAAAAGCGCTTAATATTCCTACTCCAAATATTGACGCCTTTATAAATCTGATATGTATGTTTTATGATATTGATTTTTCGGAAGAAGGACGAACATGTGAATCTTTAGGTCTGTCGGGGATGTCAGTACTTGAGATTATAAGCTATGTAGAAACAGGTATCCGAGAAGAGATCGAAGAAAATCTAACAGACCTAGCCGAGTTACAGGAGATACCGCCTATTGAATACGAATAAAGGCGAGAAGAGACAAATACTTAAACCCGATATGAAAATTTTAGGGGCTCCAATAGGTTCATGTGTCCATGTTGCAGGAGTATTAAACTTTCTCAGCCTTGCAGAAGAAGTGGGCTATAAAACGAAGTTTATGGGACCTGCAAATCCAATAGAGACTATTCTTCTCCGAATTGAAGAGCTAAACCCAGACATAATAGCCCTTAGCTATCGACTATCCCCTGAAAGTGTTCTTCCTCTGTTTAACAAGCTGAAAACCAAGATTGAAGTCACTACTAAACTCCAGTCTAAAACCTGGATCTTTGGGGGTACATCCCCTGTTTGCAGAATAGCAGAGCAAACTGAAATATTTACCAAGATCTTTGATGGGAACACAACTGCAGATGATGCTTTCGATTATTTAAGGGGAATTGAAGCAGGAATAGCAAAAGAAGAAGATTTTCCTCAAAATATTTCAGAACGACTGGCATATCAAAGACCATTCCCACTTCTAAGAGCCCATTTTGGCCTTCCTAGTCTACAAGACACACTAGAAGGAATTGAACATATCGCAAATGCGCGATGCATAGATATAATCTCAATAGGGCCTGATCAAAATTTTCAAGAATGTTTCTTTCGTCCCGAAGAAATGAGCGACGAAGTGGGAGCGGGAGGAGTCCCAATTCGAAAAAGAGAAGACCTTGAATCTTTGTATGAGCGTAGTCGCACCGGTAATTATCCACTACTCCGCTGTTATTCAGGAACACGGGATCTTCTTAAAGTGTCTAAATTACTCTATGAAACGATCAATAATGCGTGGTCAGCCACTCCGTTGTATTGGTATAGTGAGCTTGATGGACGTAGTAAGCGTCGATTGGAAGCAGCCATTTTTGAGAATCAAGAAAATATGCGATGGCACGGCCAAAAAGGAATTCCGTTAGAAAGCAACGAGTCTCATCACTGGTCACTTCGAGATGCGCCTGATAGTATGGCCGTGGCAATGGCTTATCTAGCCGCATACAATGCAAAAAAGATGGGAGTTAAAACTTATATCGCTCAATACATGTTTAACACACCCATGTTGACGTCACCTCGCATGGATTTAGCCAAAATGCTTGCAAAGGTTGAGTTAATCGAAGCACTTCATGATGAACAGTTTCTTTCGATTAAGCAGGTTCGTACAGGCTTACCTAGCTTCCCAGCGAATTTTGACATGGCAACAGGACAGTTAGCGTCTTCTATCCAGACAGCAATGCATTTAAAGCCGGGTATCGTCCATGTTGTGAGTTATTGCGAAGCAGATCACGCAGCAACATCACAAGATATTATTAAAAGTTCTTTAATTGTTAAAAAAGTCATAAACAACTGTCTCATGGGACTTCCCGACATTTCCAATGATTCTGTTCTCCAAGAAAGAAAACTTGAATTGAAAAATGAAGCAGCCACCTTAATCAAAGCAATTACGGCATTAGGTAAAGAGATGGGAAGTGAAACTCCCTTAATCGATCCAAAAATCCTGACTCAATCTGTTAAAGTTGGTTTATTGGATACGCCTCATTTCAGAGGACATAAAATAGCTCAAGGAAGGATTAAAACACGAATGATTGACGGTGCCTGTTATACTATAGATCCAGATACACAAAAACCAATTATAGAAGCAGAACGTATCTCTAGGATTCTTAAACTATCTTTTCTTAATGGAATTAAAATTCCTGTCAAATGAAATTATCATTTCAGTTATTCCTGAGAAAAACAGAAATACAGTTACAACTATCAGCGTTGAACAGGATAAGTGGTCACGAATCAGTAAAAACAAAGATTAAAACAGAGTTAACTGTATTATTATGGAGAAATGAAATTGGTATTGGATGATAAGCTTAGAATTGATCCAGAAAATGTTAAATCTAAGCTCGTCGATTTCATTCGTTCTACTTTGGCGAAAAGAAATATTGAGGGAGTTCTTGTTTTGTACAAACACTGCATAGAGTCAATTATAAATGTTCATCTAGCAATATCTGCTGTTGGACGGGAAAATGTTAAGCTCTTAGTTACAAAAGGAAGAATTATTAATAAGCAACCTCGAGAAGAAATGAGCCTAGCCACTATAAATCAGTATTTAGATCTTCCCAAAGACAATATTGTATTTGTAAACCAAGAAAGAGCCCTTAAGGAAATTTTTAGTATTTTTTCTGAAGTAGATGTCCCAAGATCTAGATTCAGCTTTCCAGAAACCCAAGCACTAAACTACAATTTAACTTATTTCTTATTATGTGGTATGGTTCGCAGTGAATTTGAAGAAAAATCTTACGAGATTTCATTGAAAACGCCTAAAACATCATCGGAAATAAATCTCCAAGAAACTATTGCATATTACAAAAGTCAAATTCGATTCCGCATGCTTCTCGCATTTCTTCTCGCTGAAAGTGAGAATCGTTCGTTTATTGGTTCAGTAGACAAAACTGAATGGCTTCTAGGGTTGTTCACTCGATTCGGACCATATCATGCCGCTGACCTTTTACCATTAGCCGATCTCTATCGAACCCAAGTCATTCAACTCGCGAACTATCTTGGGCTTCAACAATTTTTGACTAACAAGACACTCGACAGACCTACGAGCTATGAATTTTTCTTTAAACTTCCCGTTAAAGATGTTGATCGTATTCTGATACGATTAGTATCAAAGTTTACTGTGGAAAAAATAGTGGAGGAAACTGGGCTCCCATTAGAAGCAATCCAAAAAGTAAACTATTACTATCAAGCATCAGCCTATGCGAGAACGGTACCATTGATACCAACGCTGTAGAATGATTTTCAATAACAGCGGCCAAATAATTTCTCTGTGAGTGACCTGAAAGTCCACTAACACTCATAGAATACTCCTAATTAGGAGATAGGACAATAGACTCAAAAAAGCAAAGATTAAAACAAAAAACAATTTATTTTAAGGAACTATTAACACCAAAAATCCTTACTATTCTAGTACTTCTTCCATTGAGTGGCTTATTGGGATGGAGTTATTATAATGACACCCGTGTAGGGAATATGATTTTATTCTCTTCCATTTTCATTATTACATTTCTACTTGTTGCGATGCATCACAAAAGACAACTAACTATTGTCTTATTTTCCTGTGTGATTTCGCTCTTTCTAGCTTTTTTGCTCATCGATGGTTTTCATTGGAGTGTTGTGATTGATGAATACATAGAATGGGAAGTGATGATTGTTGTGTTCGGCATGTCATTATTAGTCGAAGCTACAAGTGAAACCGGGATCTTTGATTGGTTAATTATTCGAATACTTAAAGTGTCACAGGGAAAACCCTTTCCTTTGTTTGTTCTTACTTTTATGATAACTTTAGCTCTATCAACAATGTTAGCTAATGTAACAGCTATGATTCTCGTTAGTTCGATGATTCTCATAGTGTGTAAAGGGCTTGATTATGATCCTGTTCCCTTTTTATTTGCTGCAGTTCTCGCTACTGATCTAGCAGGCATGACTACTGTTGTCAGTTCTCTCCCTGCGATCATGGTAGGAACAGCAGGTGGAATAGGATTCATTGATTTTATTGTTATTTCTACACCGTTTCTGTTTTTTGCAGTACCGATTTGTCTATTCTATTTGAAGAAAGTTTTTCCCCCCGAAAAAATCCCTTTGTCAAATGGAACTGTTGACACACAAATGATTCTCGATCTTGATGAATGGGGAGTTATTGAGAATCGAAAATCATTTTATTTGGCATGGATAGCGTTAGGAGGAACAATAGTGGGATTGGCCCTATCAGATCTAATTGGGATCCCAATTGAGGTTATAGCCGTTTCCGGCGGGATAATAGCGATTGTTTTGACAAAAGCGGACGAAACGCGACTCATCCGTGCATTAAATTGGGATACATTACTTTTTTTTGCAGGTCTATTTGTTTTAGTAGGAACGCTAGAGGAAACAGGTGTACTTGAAGACCTTGCACTGATTATTCGCAACTTAAGCGGAGAGGATTTGTTTATTTCAGGTTTCCTGATTCTTGCAATAACAGCCATCTTTAGTGGTATACTTGACAATATTCCTGTAACTGCGGCTTTAATACCGGTAGTGGACGAAATCAGTCAAACTCAATCAAATAATCCTAATTTCCTTTGGTTTGTACTTGTTTTTTCGGGTACACTGGGAGGTGGATGGACACCTTTTGGTTCTGCAGCATCAATTCTAGTCATCTCTATTTTAGCAAAGGAAAAGCGCCCGTTAGACTTCAAACATTTTATAAAAGTATTCCTACCTATCTCTCTCTTCCTTTTGGTCTTAAGTGGAATCTATCTCACTGTTTTAGCAATTTTTAATTTCATTTGAAGCACAGGTAACACACGCATAACAGGGAAAATAGATTATAACTATACTAAATATCTGATAAAATCAGAAGTTCATTATAGCATTGGAAGAATATTAGAAAGCTTTAAAATGACAAAGGAGAAAGAAGAGACATCGGGTAATTCTAAGGTGTATCAAAAAATAATAAGTGAAACGATACTTGAAGAAGATGACGACATTGTCTCAAATGTGCCTGGATATGATTTTATCCTAGCAATAATGATCTTAATTACTGTTCCTATAACCAGAATAATGCGAAAAGAATTACGAAAAAACTCCTAACGATCTGTTTTCCAAGAGAAAAACTTGTGTCTTAGTAAAAGCAATAACTCATTAAGAAGAGAGAAAATTATTCAAAAAAACGATTTTCTAAGAAGATTATTAGTTGCTATGGATGTTGGAAGAATGAGTATGGATGAAATAGTTGCATTCATTGATAAAAATCAACAAATTATTCTTGATGAATTGACAACGTTTTGTAAACTACCTTCTGTTGCAGCGAAAGGCGAAAATGAGATTATGGAACAAACAGCGGATTGGGCAGGCAAGGCATTAGAGAAAAGCGGTTTGGAAACCAAAATTCATGAGACTAAAGGAGTACCAGTAGTAACGGGTTACCTAGATGCCGGTGCTGAGAAGACCTTAATTTACTATGATCATTTTGATGTTCAACCTGCGGAACCCCTAGACCTCTGGGAGTCACCTCCATTCGAACTTACTATAAGAAATCAACGAATGTATGCTCGAGGGGTAGCGGACAATAAAGGAAATACACTTAGTCGCATTTGGGCAGTAAGAGCATTTATGGAAACAGGTGTCGATCTTCCAGTTAATATTAAATTTGTTGTGGAAGGAGAAGAGGAGATGAGTAGTCCTAATTTTCCTGAATTCGTTAAAAAAAAATCGTGATTTCTTAAAAACTGACGGTGGTATATGGGAGTTTGGTGGCGCAGGAGCGGACGGAACACAACAAGCGTGGTTAGGCTTAAAGGGAATTCTATATGTTCAAATTGAAACTAAAAAACTTAGTAGGGATGTCAACTGCTGATATTTTTGTTGGTAACTCTATACAAACATAGGCAATTATTACACGTTTAGAGTTTTATTAACTTAAGTGGATATAATGAAATGGACATGCAAATTCATCGCGGCTATAAATTTGAACTCAAAACAAATAACAAAGAACGAAGCTACTTGAGAGCGTGTGCGGGGACAGCGAGATTTGCTTGGAATTGGGGATTAGCAGAACGAATTAAACGATTTAACGGAAAGACGGGCAAAGATCGCTTTACCAATGCCATTGAACAACATCGAGCACTCAATAAACTCAAAAAAAACGATTTTGGCTGGATGTATGACTATAGTAAGTGCATTCCTCAAGAAAGTTTAAGAAATTTAGATACCAGCTTTAAGAATTTTCGGGAGAACCGTAAAGATCGAAATACAGGCAAGACCACTCGCTATGTGGGGTTTCCCAAGTTTAAGAAAAAAGGGAAATGTAAAGATAGTTTCCGATTGACAGGGAGAATCAAGGTCTTTCCTGAGAAAAAGATGATTCAACTACCCCGATTAGGGAAACTCCGAGTTAAAGAAACACCTAAGTTAGCAGCTACAACACGAATTCTCAGTGCTACTGTAAGTCGGACTGTTAATCGCTGGTATGTCGCTTTAACTGTGGAAGAAGAAGTGCCTGAGCCACCCAAGAATGAAGGACAGTTAATTACTTTGGACAAAGGATTAAGGGTGTTTAGTGCAACTTCGTTAGGGATTCCAATTCCAACCCCGAAATTCTTACTTAGACAAACCAGGAAACTCCGTAGGTTATCCAAATCTCTTTCACGGAAGAAAAAAGGCTCCAATAACAGAAAGAAAGCTGCCCAAATGTTAGCTCAATTTCATCGGAAAGTAAAGAATATAAGACAGGATTTTCTCCATAAACTCTCGACTTATCTTGCTAAAAACCACAGCATCATTGTCGTGGAAGACTTGTGGATTCAGGGCTTAATTAAGAATAAAAAACTGAGTAAATATTGGGCGGATTTAGCTCATGGTGAATTTCAACGAATGTTAGACTATAAAGCCCAATTATATGGTGCCAAAGTCATAGAAGCGGATAGATGGTTTCCGTCCTCTAAATTGTGTTCCAATTGTTTATATTATAATCCTAATTTAACTTTAGATGATAGAGTGTAGTCAACAGTTGATTGAAAACATTCATAAATGTTGAGAAACATTGAGAAATGTAGTGAAACTTCCTTTGTCAAAACGCTTAGAAAAACATTATTCGATAGGAAAAGCGGCGGAAATCTTGG
>JAEOTF010000039.1 GCA_016840025.1 Candidatus Hodarchaeota archaeon | reverse complement strand
TTCATTGTTTGATCCCATGATACCGCTGATGATGAAAAACCGTCCCCTGTGTCAATTACCGTTCGTTCATCATTGTTAATCCCTGCATTATTCGCCATACTATAATAGGCTGCAGAAGGTGAGTTATCGCAATATGTAACCACGAATAACGAACTGGAGACGTAGTACCCATGTATTGGGATGCTATACCACCCCTCTGTCACATCTGTAGTTTGATAAGTATATAAAATAGTTTCATCGGGTTTATCACCTAGACCAACCGCCTGTAGCTCTAACGTCATATTCGCAGATACCGGGAAGGTGTTTTGCCTTTTGACATAAACCGCGACATTGTATAAGTAAAAGGCTTTACCAAATTCAAGTTTCTGGGCGACTTTGATGGTTTTTCCCGTTTGGGAACTATGGTCTGCCTCGATTAGGACCTCTGTGAAATTTAGCCCGTTTCGAGCTGTAGGACTATTTGATGGCTTTTTCTCCAGAGCTATCTGGTGGGATATGGGAGCATCTTTTATTAGAAGTAGAGGAATAAAGCTCCCTATAACAAGTAGGCAGAGTAACATCGTTATGGCGGATTCTTTAGTCTTCATTCTGTCATCTCCGTCCAACGTCACGCTTACGCAAGACGATAACCGCTATTCCAAGAATTGTACTTACTAAGATAACTGGGGAAAATGAGAATTCGGGCATGTCTGCTTCCCAGACAACAGTTACATTCATGGTTTGATCCCAACTGACGCCATAAAAGCCTGACCCACTGTTTATAGAAGTTGTCTCATCGTTGCTAAGACCACTATAGCCCATGCCATAATAACTTGGAGAGACGGTGTTTTCGACGTAGGTGACAACATATATTTTCGTAGAAATATACAATCCATTAATAGGGACATTAATGTAGCCTTCTACAACGTCAGTGAAGGTCTTAGAATAGAAAATTGTTCCATTAGGCAGATTAGATAATGTTACCCCTTGTATTTCTAATGTAAGATTCCCCGTCACAGGGAAAGTGCTGGATTTCTCCACGTAAACCGTCACATTGTACAAGTAAAACGCTGTGCCAAACTCTAGGAGTTGACCAACTTGTTCTCCATCACCTACTACACTCCCATATCCATCCTCAATTTCAATTTCGGTATAATTCAAGCCATTTCGTGGTGTGTGTTCCACCATTCTCTTTTTTTCTAGAGCGTTCTCATGAAATATTGGAGTACTATCTTGTAAAATGAGCGGTATAAAACTCCCTACAATTATCAGACATAACAACATCGTTATGATGGAGTCTTTACGCTTCATTCGGTCATCTCCGTCCAACATCACGCCTAGACAATAAAATTACCAATAACCCAATAATTCCGCTTACTAGCACAATAGACGGGAGTGGAAATTCTGGCATGTCTTCTTCCCACACCACCGTAACATTCATCCCTTGATCCCAGTCAACACCTATTGTAGTAAATCCTGTTCCAGAATCTAACAGGGTTTCTTCATCGTCTGTAATCCCCCCATTATGGGTTAAAGCATAATAAGCAAGAGATTCAGTATTTTCTACATATGTTATCACAAATACTCGATCTACTACATAAAACCCGTTAATAGGGACATTGATCCATCCTTCTGAAATGTTGGTAATCATATTAGTAAAGAATATAGTCCCATTAGGACTTTCAAATATATCAATCCCTTGAAGTTCTAATGTGAGATTTCCTGTAACAGACAATTGGGGATTTATTTTCGTTATATAAATAGTGACATTGTACAGGTAGAATGAAGTTGAAAAGTCCAACAGCTGGGCAATTTTACAGGTGTCGGCAACATATCCTATATGACCAGTTTCAATCTCCACTTCTGTAAAATTGAGCCCATTACGTGGGGTTGATGAGTGGGTTCGTAGTTTTACCGTATCTATTGTCTTAAATAATGATGTTCCATTATAGAATAAAGGGGTTAAACTCCCTAGAATAATTATACATAAGAAACCTGAAATAAAATATTCTTTTACCCTCAAATGCTTACCACCGTCTTACAGGATGTTGATCAAGGATAAGCAAAATGTTTCTGTAGTTGACTTGAGCTTACTAAATTTAATTTAAATAATATTTCTCCTCAACATTGCTTCTTTTTTTTATCTTCTACTGATGTCTTCTCGGTCATAAATTTTTAGCTCTTCAATATAAACAATTTAGGACCAATAAATATGCTTAGATTATGCAGGAGATCGGCAAAGAGCTTGACAGCGGTCAGAAAATCCTAAAGACGCTTAATAGATATACACAAGCACTCTCTTGAAGTTGTCGATCATGCCACATTCCAAATTTTACACTTTTAGTCTTCTATGGTATTAGAGGGAAAAATTCGGAGATTACGAAGTCGTCCGCTTCTACAAAGGTATTTCTATTTCCATCCCAAAAATCTAACTCCGATTGAAACTGTTGATAAAAACGACGTAAAACAACTCGAAGATGTCGAATTACTTCAATGTCAATCTTATTGACGAGGAGTGCAGCAATAATGTTCTTTTGCTCCTCAACAAGGACATAATAGTCTTCTAAAGGAAATTTTTGTTTGATAAGATTTAGAGCTCCTCTTTCACCTTCTTCTCCAATACATTTGCTGACAAATGAAGACAACGCGATGAGGGCTCCACCCACCAAATCAAGGTCGGCCTGAAGTTCTCGAAATTCGAAAGAATACATCCGTCGTCCGTCTGAATAGATCACAAGAAAAGCCACAAGGTCCAAGGGCGGTTCTGTGTCGCTCACAAAAAAAAGCGGTAGGATTGCCAAGAAAGAGACAAAAATTAGTACGAATCCCGCGATATTTACCTCTTTCAGTACAAACAGCCCAGCTACATATCCTGTACCTACCCCCAAGGCGAGTGACACGAGCCCAATCGCCGCATATCTCCCACGCGCTTCTTTGGGGGCAAGATCTACCCAAACACTACTATCCAGAGTGACATGGATTATAGAAAAGGCTGCTCCCAGAATAAAGGCTGATAAAAAGAATGACAATTCATTTTCAATAATTCCGAACAGAAGGACAGCAATAGCGACCCCATAAGCACTTAACATAGCTGGAAGTCTTCTCCCTATCTGGTCACTAATCAATCCTGCAGGTATACAAAAAATACCCGCCCCTAGATACACACAAAGCCAGAATAGTTCTCTAGGATCTTCTAACCCGAGTGTTTGTCCTGCGTCTACAAGTCGGGTAATCGCTACTCCAACGCAGATCCAGACAATTAAATGTGAACTAAAATAAGCAATGACATTAAGTCTTGAAATTATCCGCATTGTGGGAATTTCATACCAGTCTTCAACGTCGATTTTTTCTCTATTAAAATAATAGAACAGTATTCCACAGATGGCTGAAAAAGCACTCATTCCAAAGAGCATAGGCTCCCAATCTACACTTAAAGTAATGATTACAAAGATTATTGCCGTAATCTCATATAGAAAGATTATAAGTCCGTATTTCTTTGCTTTAGCCGTATAATCTACCATATCGGCAAAACAAACCAAAGCTTCGGTTGCTAGAATGCCTACCGAGAACCCTAGCATGATATAAAGCGGATAAATAGTGACTTCATCACCTATTATGGGGACTAACCCCAGAGATAATGCGATTCCCCAAAATCCTAGCCCAAAAATCCCTCTACGTCGGAAATAATCAATAACCATACCGGAAAAAATCATCCCTATTACCATGGCTAAAAAAGAAAAGCCCATAAGGAAAGAAAAAGGGTCAATAATTTCAGAAGGCTCTGGATCAATTCCGATTGCGTCTAGTACAGTAGGATTGAATACTAGCAAGAATAAGGAAGAAATCCCCCACGTAATAATTGTTGCTACAGCTGTTGATATCCATTTTAACCGCATTTATCTCACCAATAGAGAAATACTCCAAGTTGAATCAAAATACAAAAAGTAAAATAAGGAATTTGCCATGTAAAAAATCCCTATGTATGAAATCCCTAAATTCACTGATTTTCCTCTCAAAAAACGTGCTCAAGCTTATTTGCGTGAACTATTTTTATTTTGTCATCATGAATTTGGGGAACACCTCCGTAGTATGGTTCTTTTTGGTTCTCATGCTCGCGGTACCGCCTCGGACATTTCGGATGTAGATGTAATCATTATTATCGATGATACTATATCAAGAAGGAGACTTCGCAATCTCAGAGGTAAAATTGAGTGGTTAGAGACAAAACATGGGTATTTTATAGAATCTAAAGGAATTATGCGTTTCTTCAGAGCTTTAGAAAGAACAACTGGTATGTTTGTTAGTCATTTCATATGTCGAGAAACTGATTTTTTAGAAGGAGAATTCTCGAAAATTTTCGGTGTAAATCGCTTGCTCAGTTCAATGCTTGCACCGAGTGAGGTAGTTCTATTCAATATTCAGCAGCATGCTGTAACCATATGGGGAGTTGATTTAGTAACAAAGATGCGAGTTCCTCAACTATCAACCGGTCAGCTTATGAAATCTATGATAATGAATATCCTACAAGCTACAGGAACACTTTTACTCGCTCCTATAACAGAAGAAAGCACTCTCAGAGCCTTAGAATCTTTAAAATGGTCAATACATACTACTACAGCGTGGTTATTTCATGATTCTATGCCCCTTGTCGAAGGCATTCAAAAATTAGTTCCTAAACCAGGTTTTTTACAACGTTACTTAAAAATTCTGCTCACACTTCGCAGAAAATATCATGTACATCCCAAAATACTGATTTTAAGCCCCTTTTTAGTTTTCCTAATCCATAGGAAGGCTGTTAAACAAGCGCATCTTACCTAACGCTATGTTTTAAGTTCAAACCACAGAATGTTAAGTTCTATATTCGATCATCGGTGAAATTTAGAATCCATTATCTAATCGCTTCATGAATTGTTTTTCCTGCTGCCTTTGATTGAGGTATCGATATATTTTCGGGATATTAATAAGAGCCAGAGTGAAAAGTAAAAGCTCTAAACAAAATATGAGGAATAAAGAAAAACCCGGAAACAGTAAATCACGTATATAAAGTTCATCACGGAAAAATTCCAGTGAATAAGTTACACCCCACCCACTAACTCCTCCAATAAAGGAATTTACACTGGAATGTCCTAATAACACCAAAAAAACAATCCAAAAGAAACGCCGATGTCCAAATCTCTCTATTGTTATTATCATAGGTATTATTAGAAGCGGAATGATCATTAGGAGTTGACGAGAACCCCAACAAAATCCTCCGTTCCACTCTTCCCATCGTGCGTACAAAAAAAGAATTAAGAGAGAACTTGAACCTAGATAAATTGTAAGTTTCCTATCTTTTTTTAATAATAGAATATACCCAACAAGCCCTAGAATTAGAATAGGAGTTAGGAGAAAAATAGCCCTGTTTGCACTAATTCCTGTCTGCTCCTCATACTCTATTATTTGAAAAATGAAAGTCATCCATGCCAAATGTTGGAAGTGGCTAATTATATCTAGATTAAAGAGCTTATCCATTACATTATCACCTTCACTCGGCATATGTGCAATATAATCGCTATTCATGTAGGAGAAAGAAAGAGGGTCACCAAAACAGATTGTATTGAAGATACCGATGAATAAAAATGCACATAGTGGACCTATTCCATAAAGTATGGTTTTCTGAAGGTCCGAAATAGTTAAATGCCTTTTTCCCAACAAATAGCCAAATTGAGGAATTAATAGAAGAATAGCTCCCCATTCACTTATTATGGCAAACCCTGAAGCTATGCTTGCCCATAAAAGCACTTTTACTTGATCTGTTCTCTCATATTTTACAAGGAGATACGCTGTTAGTGTTACAAAGAAAGTTACTATAGAGTGACGAAAAAAGGTTCGTGCATATGCCCAAAGAATAGTTCCGAAAGCCATAGATACCGCTGTCAGCAATGAGATCTCACGGGATGCGTAAAGATTCGCAAAACGATAAACAATTATAATAGTAAAGGAGGCAAATAAAGCACTAGAAAACAAAACAGAAGTCGTAAGGAAAAATTCACGTGTCACATCTTTATAGCCTAATAAATCAGCAATGAACCGTCCTACAATATAAAACGGTATAGCAACAATTGAGGCTCCGGGAGGTTTGGAAGAAAAGTATTTTCCATCATAAATCGCTCTATCTATCGTGAAAAAGGGAAAGTCTCTACTCTTGTATTTTGAGATTTCAAACGTTCCATCCTCCACAAGAGCTTTTGTCATCAGATATTGTGAAGCACCATTGGTAGTTAAGAACGCAAGACGTCCTCGTTTAGGAGGAAAGCTGAGTACGAAGATAATAAGTGTACCAATCCCTAACAACAATTGATCCTTTGTCTTTTGTTGAAGCTTAGGAAGCCGTAAACGCATCTGGTGTCCTCTAAAAGAGAGCAGTTAAAACACTTTTTCATTATATCGTAGATATATTGTGCGATCTTTCTATTTCGTCCTTCTTTTATGTTAAAATATGTATAATAGTCTATAAATGCTTTTAAAAATTAATTATCGTCTTAGTAATCGGTTAACTGACAGATTACCTAACATTATCAAAATTTATAAGCATCCTTAAACCAAATTCCAATTTGAGAGTAATATATTAAATAAACAAGCAAAAGTAGGATAATTAGAATCATTTTTAGATAATCGTTAGTCTTCTTAATGTGATTTGGTTCTTGCTGGGTTATATAAACTTCCCCCGTCAAATCATAGAAACTTGTTACTTTCCTGTTTTTCATAATTAATGAGAATATTAACACCATACCCACTAGAATAGCCAATAGACCTCCCAAAATAAAAACCATCCCAGTCCAAAAGAGTAAATTATCCCTTGTTCCTTGTCGATACCTCAACCAATGATTCATAGAAAAATCATAATTTAAGATGATAACACCAAATTGCCCTTCCGTGGGTGACCATGTCATACTAATTTCCCGTCCTTTAGCCCATTTTATCCAATTAGGTTCAAGTGTCATGTTAAGGGCCTGTGTTCCATTTATAAATTCCTCTTTAAAATCAACCATATAATTATTCACAAAAAAACCATTGGGGTCTTCGAGTAAATATGGTACATCTTCCAAAAAGAGGTCTATTTCCGAAATAGGCGCAATTCCCATGAAAATATCCTCATTTAAATAAGATTCCGCTAAAAACGTCATAGTAGTAAAATGAATGTCCACCCTTTCTAAATTACTAGTTAAAATGTTTCTCTCGACGTCTAATGGAATCAAAATACAACTAACTTCAGAATTTTGAATGCTTAAAGGCGTCTTATATTGGAATTTCATCCCTATACTCAATGAAACAAACCCTGTTAGGGATAATAGAACTACAACACAAACTGTTAGATTAAACACCAGTTTCAAACTCAGCATCGAATTAAGACACCTTATGTTATTTGAATAGAAATGATAGATTTATTTTAATATTGGTACGATGCCTTGTTCTGAATAGTTTACATAAAAAACAAGTTACATTAATATTTAATACATGTGTTGGCGGTCTAATCACCACAGCTTCTTAAAAAGAGGATTGAGAGTAAGAGCATGAATAACTTTGATGCCGAAATAGGCGATCATATTACCAAACTTGCAGATCCTGCCCTAGCTTTTCTTCATGCTCGTCGCCTTTCAGAAATCGGCTTAAAAGCAATTCCTATGCTCTGTAATGAATTAAAAAGGACTGCGACAGATCCAACCGAACCTTCATACAGCGTAAATGCATGGCTCGTTAAGTCCTTGCGAGATATCGGATCCGAAGCTGTTCCCCCACTTCTAGAGTTGCTTCAAGATCCGAATACTCAAGTAAGATGGGCCGCAGCATCCGCATTAGGTAAAATTGAATCCGATGAACATATGACAACATTATGTACCACATTAATTGAAGAATCCAACGCTAACATTCGTTGGATGATCACGTCGGCATTAAGCACTTATTTAGATCATCCAAAAGTTCTTAAAACATTTCTACAGGTCTCTAATGATCCGTCTCCATATGTTCGATGGGTAGTGATTTCTTCCTTAGCTAATCTTCCTCAACCTTCATTCAATGCATTTTTAACTATCGTGAATGCGTTGAAAGACACTGATGAAAAAGTTCGGAAAATTTCCAAAGCTGCATTAAGTGAAGTCCATCGATTTTTTTTCTTTCTGTACCAGCTGTCTGGTGAAAATAGACAGCTTTTTAATTCTCTGTGTCTCATGCTAGACGAAGAATTCTTGATTAAGAAGAAGGATGAACTTTTCTAAGGTTGTTACAACCAGTTAAAGTTATACAAGACAATGAATAATTCCTAATTAGAATTTAATAATTATAATTAAAATCTTCGCTTAATCCATTAAGGGGATCGAAGATGGTTGTCCTCTACCCTGAAATAGACCTTAAAAAGGGTTGTTACAAATGTCAAGACTGTATAAGGGCTTGTCCCGCCCAGTCCTTGACATGGGACAGTGGAGCCCCAATTTTAGATCGAGAAAGCTGTAAAGCTTATGTAATTACTCAAGACGAATGTTTAGAATGTGCTATGGCATGCAGACGAGGACTAATTAAAATGGTGTCTTAAAATCACTTTCAATTATACACCTCAAACGATTTAAGGTGTAGATGCATTGAAAGCATAAACGCAGAAACCTTTTTCATTCTAGTTTCAGGCTTTTCTACCCACATTAACTAAAAAAACGGCAATCTGTCGTCTTTGTGTGCAATACTTTCAATTTTCCTTTATTGAAATCCTGCACTATTAAATTAGCGCACATCAATAAATGTTTTCTCAATGATGTATGCCCGTGTTGTAAACTTTCATTTAATCCATCTAATTCTTTACTTTGATAAATGTACTCATACAATTGCCAAATGTTGTTTGCCACTTCCTTTATTTCATTAGTTATTTTTTGAAAATCAATGATGCTTGTTGAAGACCAGTTGTATCTGTTTGTTCTCGGAGAGTATATCTTTCTAGTGATAATTGCGGAAATTTGGTCATAATGTTGGAATTTCTGAATTAATTCGTTCTCTGTTCTATCGTGATGTTGTTTAAGCAGCTCTACAAATTCTTTATCCTTAAGATTTGGTTCTTGATAGATCTTACTCTGATGTCGGGAAGTATGGTAAAAGTCATGCAATAGACTATATTTCAGTAGGGTTTGGATCGAAGGCGGTAAGTTATGAGGTAATCCTTTCCGAATGCGAAGTTTCGGATATCTCTTAGGAGGCTTCCAAGGAAGAGTTTCCACTATCTCTCCAGTTAACCATTGAACTCTTCCAAAGCCTTCACTCGCAAATCTTCCTATAGATTCTATAGATAGCACTTGCGTTAAATTTTTCTTGGCTGCTTGCTTATTTTTAATCTTACAACTTATTTCAATGTCTCCCAGATAGCTTACAAAGGAATAAGGAAACATAGGTTTTCCTACAGTGATTTTATTAATGTACCGTCTTCGGGGTTCCCTAATGTGAACTTTATAACCTTTTAAGTAAAATTTTGTCTTTTTTGTTATAATCGGAGAAAGAATTTTCCCTTTAAGCATGAGATACATAACTTTCCCATTCCTGAAGAGCATTTAAGACTTCATCTCTCAGTGACTCTTCTTGATTGTCTTCAATGATTGTGAAACTGTCCTCATCCCATTTTGGTACTCTTGTTATCTTACGTCTCAGTAATTGGAATTTTTTTACTTTGAGACGCCCATAACCACTGTTATAACCTCTTCCTAATCTTTCCAATCCTAATACACACTGAAGAAGAAAACCGATGTGTAAGTGAGAACATGGTTAAGGAAGACTAGGAATAACATCTGTTTCTGCTTCTTGCATGATACTTTGTTTCCCAGAGTCTACCGCGAGTAAAAGTAGATTACTAGCGAACAAAGAAAGCAATCCTGCGAGAAGAAAGGTTACTCCTGCTCCGAAATAGGTTATTCCATCGCTGAAGTTAAAATTATTCATATAAAAGACGTCGTAGAGCAAACCACCAATAATCGGTCCAAGGGTTGATCCGAAATTGGAAAAAGCTTGAACAATCCCAAATTCCTTACCTCGAACCTCTTCAGGAATCAGATCACTTTGTAATGCCCGAAAAGAAGGTTGCATAATACCAAAAAGGAATCTTTGACAGGCAAAGAGAATCATTAGTAAGATTAAAGTCATCTTAAAACCAAAACTTATGAATAATAGCCCAACTAACACTCCTGAACACCAAACAGTGATTTTCCGCCCTATCTGATCAGAGATATAACCACCAATTGGTCCTCCCCATAAAGCTGGCAAACCAACAATCCCTATCACCAAAGCAATAGTGCCTGTATCGATCCCATAGTAATCATCCAAGAATAAAGTGATTATAGGGAAAATCATTACGAAACCGAATCCATTGATCATGGCAACAATATAAACAGTATATATACTTCTTGTTCTGTATCCATCGTCCGTTTTTAGATTATTGAAAAGAAATTGAGGACTTCTTACAGTTCTATTTGCCATACCGATGACTGAGGAGAATATGAGACTCGTAATAGGTTTCTGAGTAGTATGAGTATAGGGATCAGAAACTAGTAGCGCTATTATGATTGTTGCTAAAACACCTAGGATTCCGACACAGATAAATGTGAACCTATAAGAAAGCATTTCTGATAACCCAAACACAGTATTTAGGACGTAATAGAAAAAGAAACCGATAAACGGTCCACTCGCCATTCCTGCCTGCATAGACATCATATAATATCCTAAATTTCTCCCTACTTTCTCTTTTGGTGAAGTATCAACAATCAGCGCTTCACCTACAGGCCAAACAGCAGCTGAAGCAACCCCCTGCATAGCTCTTAGGAGCAACATAGTGAAAAAGTCGAAAGCTAACCCAAACCCTATCATCAAGCCCGTATAAATGATCATACCCACCAAAATAAGCGGTTTACGGCCTACTGAATCGGATAAATCGCCATAAGTTGGAGCGAGCAGAAACCGTGAAAACATGAAAGCGGAGGTCATAATTCCGATCTGTAAAGCAATTCCTATTGTAAAAAAGTCACCTATCTTAATTTCCGTTAATATATCGCTAGCGAATAGTGGGAAAAACGGAAGAATTACTCCAAATCCGGTAACAACCGAAAAAGAGGCTAGACATAGGGTTATAAGATTTCGGGTGGGATTGAATGTCTTATTTTCTGTTTTCATTGAATTCGATTTCTCTCTGTAGTTTTAATATTTTAATTGCTTTTAGTACCATTCATCTACACAAAATAGAACTAATGTTATAGATGAACAAGCGACCATTACTATTTATGCTTAGGCTCTCTACAAATACTACGATTTTTAAGCTTTCTCATCATGTGAAACAATAAATTATTCCCCGCTCACTATGTTCTAATCTGAGTTAAATTTATTCTCAACCTTTGAGAAACTCTCTTATTAAGCCCCGTTAGCTCTTGTAGCATTGTAAATTCATGAGAATGACCCACGCCCAGAAATTAGACTAATCATTTTTCCTGTCCATGTTTTTTTTCCATATGACATAACCTATGAATGTAGAAACAACCGTCATGAATAAAAAAGCAGAAGAAGACTTACTTGATGTTATTTCTGATTTGCTAATTGAGGTTGTTTTTGATTGATCTGTGCTTAAAGTCGTTGAAGAAGTTGTCATTAAAGTATGTAGTGGATAGTCTAATGGAAATAAATCATCTGAATTTCCTGTGCCATCAATACTATAATTTCCCGAACTATCGTAATCCGACCAATAGTTACCTTCATTGTTAGTTTTATCATACCACAGGTTTTCTCTCCCATAATCTGCTGCTTGAGAGGCATATCCATTGTCGATAAAGGTATTATGATGAAAACTGTTATTATTACTCGAAACAGACAATAAAATAGCATAATATGCATTATTACCGAATAAATTCCAAGTTATTGTGTTATTATTTGATTTTGAGAGTAAGATTCCGTAAAAAAGGTTGTAATTGAAACTATTATTAAATACTTGACACTTTGAACTATAATAGAGACTTAAGCCCCTATTGGTTCTTGAACAGTCTTGGTCTATTATAGAAATCTCTGTACAATTAATTAGAATTAATTGTCCATACATTTCCCGAATTGTTTCTCCTCTAAGATTTGTAAAATACCCTATTGGTCTATTATTTACTTGGTTATTTTCAACGATGTATGACAAATAATTATCAAGAGTAAGATCTTGAATTACTAGTCCATCCTTATATGTAGTATTGTTGATTATTGAAGAAGAAGGGCTGATACTGACATAGATCCCATTTAATGAGTTCTCACTACAATAGTTGTTATGTATCTCCACGTCACTGGAACCTTCTACACAGATCCCATCCTCAGAATTGTTACAAATATTATTCATGATTTTCGCTTTCGGGCTATTATAGAGGTAGATATTCTCATCATTATTATTATAACAAGTATTATTTGTTATAGTTACTGAAATTGAGTTTTCTACATAAATTCCAATACCTGATTGCTTGCAGGTATTATTAGCGATCATTGGGGATCCTAAAAAGACATTTAAGAGAAAAATTCCATATGAGTCGTCAGAAGTCGTATGAGCTTCAAGCCAACAGTTTCTGATAATAAAATGTTTTGTAGTTCCAGAAATAGAAATAGAATGTGTGTTTTCTGATATTATTTTCCACCCCTCTAAAATATAGGGATTGTTAGACGTTCCATTACCGCTAACTGCATCACTTGCTAATTCATTATCGGTTGTAATATTAATAGGGTCGTGTTGTGAATAGTATAAGGTTTTTATTGTATTTAATGGACATGTTTTATCATAGGTTATTGGATTACTCAGTGAATTTTGCTGTTTTAATTTAATATTGCTAACTAGAAGAAATATTAACAAAGCAAGACTTAGTATTGAAATAACGTCTTTCTTTGATTTTTGATTTACCATTATTTCCCTTATCCGCTATTCTTACAGGGTGATAATCTAGATGGGTTTATTTCATTTATGAATATTTACAATAACTTCTAATTTTATAATTTATTTCTTTTCTTCTTTTTTTTTCTTATATATTCCCTTCACAAGTGACATTATACCTCACCTCCAATTAGTGCACCGAAAACCATGTTAAGAAGTATAAAATTGAGTTATAGTTGTTTTTTCTATTTCATCAACTCCCTCAACCCAATAGAAAAGAGTGGTTTAAAAGTAAGGTTGCATAATATTCAGCCCAACTGTTAACATTATATAAGATGGCATTTGGTATGCGCTCCATACATGGTTGGCAATGCTATTTTGAAGCAAAGCAGAAAAAACGTCTCTATAGAGCGGAAAATCTAAGACCTACTCATTCCGAATTTATGGATGAAGTTCATGGTCGTTTAGGCATATCAAAACCAAAGATAAAGAAAGGATTTGAAAAAACAGATATTTCTGAGGAAATGGTTTCCTCTCTTCGTGAACAATTGAGAGAGCGAATCCGATATCACATTGCTCTAGTTCTCCCTGAAGAAGAACGAGAGGAGATCCTCAACCCAGGGGATATGACTCTCTTAGTTGATATCATGGAAGCATTGGAAAATTATAGGGGCTCTACTGAAGTTAGTTATGCTGATCCCACCCCTCCTCCAGTAGGTTTTTATTATCCAAGCTCTACAGTGCTCCATCATGAGAAAGTAATGGCGATGGCTGAAAAACTTGGTGCATTATTTCCTTGGGATAACAATCGCGCTGTTATCAGAAAAGAAGACCGTTTTTATGTAGTCTATTTGGATAGTGCTTATGTTAAGGTCTATTCCTTTGACTACGAATGTGAGGCAAATATCTGTCTCCAGTTACCTGCCCAAAAGTTTTATGGTTGGAGCAATGAAGGCTATTCCGACTATGATTTGCTTATTATTGCTAAGTTAATGGCTCTCCTTTTAGATCAGTTACCCAGTACCATTCCACAGCAACTTGATCGATTTCTCGCTACTGGAGCCAGTGGTACAAATGTTTTTGCTATTGCACATCCCAGCGGTTCGGCTTATACTTCACTAACTGAAGAAGAGACCGATGATATTGAACAAGAATTTGATCAAACGATTACGTTTAGACCACCCCCTGAAAGAGGGAGACCTTTAACACTCCATAACCAACTTCGAGATGAACTCCGCGTAGCTTTTCAACGAATCCGAGCAAATGTGTTTTTTGAAGAGGTTCTTGACGAACATGAATTAGTTCAAGACCGAAGGGAATCGGAAACGACACTACAACCCAGGATTGCTCCTGAATTAGAGATACCTCCTCTTGAAGATTTCAAGGGAAATTTTGAAGAAGAGTTTAGGCAAAAGTACTATGAGTACTACCATGAGGGACCAAGATTCGACTCAATACATTATTACGACGACGGTGTTGATGAGACTCCAGATGAAATCGAAGATATAACCCCATCAACTCAAATAACGATACCTCCTCCACCAGAAAGGATAGCAATACCCGACCTAAGACTACGAATGCTTGCTGAACTTGACCGATTAAGGGAACTTTTTGAAAACTAGATCCTGTCTGTAATTATTTAATTGGACTAATTCATCAAATTCTATAAAATATTCCATTTGGTTTGCTGACCTTCTCGTGTAAAATGTAGTTTTATGATGTTCTAATGCAATTTTGTAATGTCTTACCATGTCCTTATTCCCCGTTTCTAAGTAGAATTAGATGATTAGAAAGCATTATTCCATTCACCTTACTAAATAATTGAGTAGCCTTATGGAACTTTGATTGAAATTAAACTAATTAACTCTCTCTAATCCTTAATTTGTCTAATTCCTTTCCTTTCTTTTTGCTTATATTTCTCATTTTTCTTAGTAATTTCATGAGTTTATAAAATTCATTCGGTGTTATAAACCCCACTTTCATTAATATTCCAAAATAATGGGCTAATTGAAAGATGTTCTGTTTTTCAGTTATCCCTTCTGCAATCATTGGATGATCTTCTGTTATAATTGCAGATTTTTTTTCTTCAGCATAAGCTAATAGAGAAGAATCAGCTTCATCAAATCCTCTTTCTAGATATTTCAAAAAAGGTCCCTTTAACTTTGGTAAAATTGTAATGTATTCGAGAAGAAAATTATAATTTGGAAACCTATACTCTAATTCCTTTTTTACTTCATGAGTTATAAAAAAATCACCCTTTTTTAATAATTCTTCTATTAAATTCTTCCAATCGTTATTATATAGGTAAATTAATTTATACCAGCTGAAAGTATCGATACCTATCATGGTTAGGAAACATAACATTAACTTTAAATATCTTATGTTATGATTAATTATCATGGCACAAATTAGCTTTAAAATACCTGAAAACGAAATGAAATTTCTTAAATGGTTTTCTTCAAAAACAGCTCAACCTATCAGTAGTATTTATCGAAATGCAACCTTAAACCCTTTTCAAGAGTGGAAATTATCTGTTTTGCTTGACGAATATAGGAAAGGAGCCATAGGATTCAAGCAATTATGTAATTTAGGTAACATTACTTTTCAAGAGGGATCGCTAATATTGGAAAAAAATGCAATAGATCCACCAATTTCTGAATTAATGGATGATTATATGAATAAAGTAAGTGAACAGATAAAGCCTAAAGAATTATTTAAGGAAAAATCAGTGCCTAAACGTGAAAGCTCTGAAGTGAAATAGTTAAACTTAAGGATTTATGTAGGAAGGACTGGGAATTAATTATAATTTTTATCATTAATAGCGATAAAAATAAATTTTATTTCAATAGAGTTATATAATGGGTCAGATTGTAGAGATTTGAATAAATTTCTAATATAACTCTTTATTTAATTCTAATATAACCAGCACAATTTTATAGGTACAAGTAGCACAGGTTTATGGGTTAATTTTCATCAGTCATTAAATTCTAAGGAAATTGAGTTAATACAATAGCGTAATCCCGTTGGTTGAGGACCATCATTAAAAACATGCCCTAAATGTCCTCCACAATTCTTGCACAGAACTTCGGTACGAACCATTCCATGAGATACATCAGTTTTCTCTTCTATAATCTCTTCTTTGACTGGTTGAAAGAAACTGGGCCATCCGCATTCTGCATCGAACTTTGTGTCTGACTCAAACAATGGAGTTCCACATCCTGCACACTTATAGGTTCCAGTCTTGAAATGATCCCAATATTTCCCTGTAAAAGCCTTTTCTGTACCTCTTTGTCGTAGAATATAATATTGTTCCTTCGATAAAATCTTTTTCCATTCATCGTCGGTTCTTTTCTGTTTTGATGTCATTATAAATAATTTCTACAGCTTTATAACTTAAATAAATCTATTAAATCATACCTAATGATTATTATAAATTAACCTCTGATTACCTGAGGAAGAAGAATGAATGATAGGCAGAATCCTTCAGAATTTTGGGACAATTACTTTCTGAAAAGGAAAGATAGAAACCAGGATTTAGAATGGGGTTTTTCATGGTTGCGACCACATATCGCTTTTCTCAGGGATAATCAAGTCAAAAAGATATTAGAAATTGGTTGTGGTACGGGTTCTGATTGCATTCGTTTAACCAAACTGGGGTTCGAGATTGTAGGTATTGATGTTTCCGAGGTGGGTCTTAAGTGGGCACGAGAAAAAGCTGCACAACACAATGTTCATGTACTTTTTGAGAAAATAGATATTACTAAGGATCTTCCCTTTGATAATGGAAGCTTTGACGCAGTTATAAGCCATTTAGCGCTTCATGGTTTTTCAAATATTATAACTCGAGAAGTTTTTGATAGAATCTGGCACTTGCTCAAACCCGAGGGATTTTTAGTTTTTGAAGTAAACTCCTTCATGGACATACGTTATCGCCCGTACAAGAGAATCAAAAAATTAGAGCCATTTTTTTTCTTGGAAGAACATGGACAGCCGATGCATTTTTTCACGAAAAGATATATTAAGAGTTTATTAAGAAAATGGCGAATAATTACTTTGAAACATTTCAAAATTACCTCTAAAAAAGGAACAAAATGCGTTTGGAATTGCTTAGCACAGAAGTAACTATAGCTGAAGTAATTTCTTCTCTAATGATTTAAATTGGCTTTATACTTAATTTTCGTCCAAAATATTCGCCCTTTTTGACTTTTTTCTGAATTATTGCTTCTTCTCTTTTGATCCCAGAGTTATCGTTGACCCCTTCGTTCTTGTGAGCTCGCAAAAAGATAGATAATAATATATACTGGCAATAGTAGTGCTCCCTTCCATCCAAAGGTAAGAACACCTATCGCTATAAAACCTATTGATATTAAAAATAATGGAAGCATATAATCACTATAATTATTATAGGCCAACGATCCCAAAACATGAATCAATGACCATACTCCTATAAGATACAGGATGAATACTAAAATTTGTATTATGTTGAGATTATTACTAAGCTCACCTCTCGACTCACGTGGTATAAACCACCAAACAAAACCAAGTAGCATTATAAAAACCATTGGTATTAAAAATAACTCATATCTAAAATCATAAAGGATCCCCTCGTTTATTAAAATCAGAACTATGAAAAAATATAATCCTCCTCCTAAAAATAGCAGGTAGCGTCCTTTAATTTTCTTTCCATCATGAATTTCTTTAGTAGGTTGAGAATCAACTTTTGTAGGATAAGAAGAATGAGTACCCCGTACTTTAATAGGGCTGCCACAATTATCACAGAATTTGGCGCCATCTACCAATAATTCTCCACATTTTGAGCAGTGAACCATCTTTCAGACCCTCTGACATTATCTTCCTGTTGTTTATACTCTGTTTAAATTTGGGTTACTTTTCATATAAAAGGTTCGTCGAACTTCTATTTAATGGAATTGTTCCATTTCACTTATAATCTTCCCTTACTGGATAAAATACATCTATTATTCGACAATCGGTTCTTGCTTTCCCCGAATGCTTGACATTTGAAGGAATAATAACCACTTCTCCTGGTTCTATGATATGTGCTTTTCCATCAACTGTCAATTCAAATTCTCCTTCAAGCATATTTACTACTTGTTCATGTTGATGAGCATGGTCGGGTAAAGATGCCCCTGCTGTAATATTCCAATATACAAAGGTCATATTTTCGGAATGGATGAATTTTCCCATAAAACCAGGCACAAGTTCTCTTTCAGTGATATTTTTAAGATTCATAAAGGTCATATTAATCACCACTATCAAAGAAATAGACGTTATTGGTATAGCTAGATAATGTGAACTTTAAGTTTGACTGACTCCTTATTAATATCATAGTAAAGCTCGGTCATTCCTGAAGTAGAGTAAGTGGGAAATCGTCAATACAGAGAAATATGTCTTATTGGAGATGAATTCAAAAATGAAGGGAAAACTGAATACTATCGTATATCTAACATTAGTAATACTCTTGATCTCGTCAACAAAGTTAGATTTAAAGTTATCCAATGTACAGGGATCACCAAATGATTATACCGGCCTAATAATTAGCGAAGTCTTTTATGATTCAGAAGGATCCGATACCGGTTGTTTCATTGAGATCTATAATGCTGGTTCCACAGCTGTCGATCTGGATGATGTGCTCCATGATATTGTTATCGAAGGCGTTAATGGAGCTGATAGTCAGGTCTATGACACATTTGATCTTA
>JAEOTF010000290.1 GCA_016840025.1 Candidatus Hodarchaeota archaeon | reverse complement strand
AGCCTACCCACTCAGGAATATCTGCGACACTCTGTCTCTTATAGTCGACCCAGCTTCCATCCTCATTTCTTGCATTGAACGTTTGACTGTATCGGCTACTCATTTAGAGTCCTCCTTATCATAATGATGAATAATCAAGATTGTGACTAGGCTTCGTTTACAACCGATTTCTTCGAGAACTCCTTTGATTGAAGTAGGGTAATGTTCATAGCTCTTTATTTGATGCGTTTTCCTGGGAAGGAGCCCCAAGTTTTCAGCTTTAATTATTGTATCTGTAGTCGCTGAGATGCCTTCAATGATTCTAATATAATCTGAGTCGATAATAATTGACTTCAATTATTCTCCTCCTCGAGTATTCGTGCTGCTTCACTCATGAGGAAGCTGAAGCCAATTCCCGTGATGAGGAAAGCTGTTTTGATCTTGTTCCAGAGGTTAATACTTGAGCCAATACAGAGTGAGAGTACTAAGCCAAGCCATAACAAGAAAGTGATAATCCCATTTCCAAGTTTGCTTGCTTCCCCTACTGTTTCCATCATTTAACGCCTCTGTTAAGCTCCTCAAGAATTACAATCGCGTCGGGTGTGAGTTCGTAGCGTCGGGTTTTCTTGCAGTAGTGTAGGATTCCGTTTTTTTTGAATTTCCTAGCAGCCTGAATGGTAAGCATCTGAGGTCTTTTCCTTGTGTGCTGTATCTCTTCAAGTAAGTTCTTATGAAAACGGATCTTATTCCTGAAGCTAATGTTCTCAAGCTCTAGTAATTGCTGTCTCGAGTACTTCAAATAAAATCCTCTTTAGATAGGTTTCGAATCCGTTTTCTTCTTCGATGGGTTTGCGAGTTTTGCTTGGTTAGGTTGCGCTTCCTCTCTCGGATACAAACTCGTCTCTTAGTCAAATAGAAGCCTCCTTTTCCGATTTTTCTACGTTTTCTATTTTTCTACGGGTTTCAGAGACAAACTCATTGTCAATTAGATCACTTTCTCTGTCTGATGGTTGTAGAAATCTAGAAATTGTAGAAATGTTCAGAGTCCCCAATGGCTCAATGTGGTAACATGGGTCAAGTGTCTCGAAGTGTATCTCATAGTTTGGTGAACGTGGATATATGCTAAACCCAAAGTGTGTCTGAGAGACCTTGTTTAATCTTTGAAGGCTGTTCGGATGTCGTTTTAACGTATCAATGTGCTTACTGAGATATTCTCCTTCCTCATTGGTCCAAGTATTCTTTAACTCATTTAATGATAGCACGCTGCTAACAGGTTTTTCTCTTCTCCAAAGCTCTATTGGGCTAATAATACATTTCTGGTAATATGGTAAGCTGTCGAAGACTCCTTTTACTATATGGCTGCTGATTTCATCGTATCCAGCGACTATGTTGTGAATTGAGGATAGGTTTAGTGCTACGAACTCGTTTACGTATTCCTCTGCTTGCCTAATAATTTCGGGTAAACTGTATTCGTTGAGGGCAATGAGATCAAGGTTTTCAGTTAATGCTACGAATAAAGCAGCTCCTCTTACTCTGTGTTGTCCCGCGTTTCCGTGTTCCCTGAAAAATCCTCTGAGATTATTATCTTGAAGCGATGAAGTCATTTGAGTAACGGTTTCACCATAGTTCTTGATTGGTTGTTGTATCCATTCTATTATTACTTGATCTTTGATTATTTGGAGAAGTGTTTTACGTGCTGTGTCCTCTACAGCTCTGAAGAAGGTTATTGCCTTTTTCCATTCTTCTAATACTTTATCAGAAGCATAGTTGGGTCGTGATAGGTTCTCATCGTAAAGGAGAATGCCTATCCTTCTTCCGAGTGCAGGATTACTTGATAGATGGTTTAATACTCGGCTGAAGTCCTTTGTTGGATCTGTGTTTCTCTTCGGTGGGTTTGAAAGAGTGCAAATTATGCAATTACACTTTACGTTAACCCTTGTTCCTCCAACATCACATTGCCCCTCTCCAGACTCCATTATGTTAAAGGCTTGGTCAAGAATACTCCAATAATTGCTCTCCACCTGGTCTATGGTGTAGACGAGCTCGTTTCTATGAATAGTTGATACGAATACTTCTTCAGGATTTTTAGCGAATCCAGAGAGGCTTGATTTTGTGGATCTGTCAACAAGAATCCCTATCTCTTTGTAAAAAGTGGATTTACCAGTTCCACTATTCGTACAGATTATCCCATGAGGGTTAAGCCTCATATTTAGGCCTCGGAGTAAGTGGGCTTTGTTGACTAGCTGTAGTTTAGGATCTTTCTCACAGCTCCACGACGTTATCTCATGTATATTTGCTTTCCAAGCACCATCATTAAACTTGGTTCTAAGAATCTGCGCATCTTTAAGGATTGGAATAGGTTGAGTGAAGATTCCACTAACCACCAATTGATGTGCAAGATTTATTTCTTCCAGTTTCTGAGATAAGTTAAAGCCATGTTCGTTTAGGGCTTTTACAAGGTCTTTTTGCTTGATGTTAGGGATATCTCGAAGATAATCGTTGATTATGGTTTCATCCTGAATTACCTTTAGAGAATAGCCTTGACGTCCCTGGTGTACATATCCATCGATATCGCAGACTAGAATAGGTGGGTAATGCGTATCCTCTCGAGCCTTCCAGAGACTGAACTTGTATTCGCTTCCCATAAAGAGCCCTTCTTCAATAATAGGGTCTGTCTTTGTGTGAAAATGATCCACCCGATGGAAGTTAGTTGATTTATGTACATAGTTTTCGAATAGAATAGATGTAGCTTGTGAATCCTGTTTCAATTGTTCTGATGTTAAGTTGCTCAATTGTCATGCCTCCTGCACCCAAGAAAGTGGTTTTTGGATTACCTGAGGCTCAAACTGTTCATTATTGCATTCCCACACTGTAACAAAGAATATGTATCCTGGTCGATTCCTGTCACGTGGGTAAATTGGGCTGGCCCTAACGTTTGGAGAAAGCGCATTAGCTATTACAAGTTGTATTTTACGTAATTTAGAGGAATCAAGACCACGTAAATGACCCTCCGCAATAATAGTTTTAGCTGGTACCATGTTCGGGCCCTCCTGGGGCAATCGTAATTTCCCAACGGTAATTCTTGCTGTCCCATCTAGCCTTCAAAGGTCGAAGTACAGCATAGTACCTGTTCCACTGTTCTTGATCAGGTTCTTCAATGAAATCAACGTGGATTCTGTCTGCATATCTGTAGATGGATAGAACTCCATCCACTGGAAGGTTTTTTTGCTTTAGTAATTCACTGATTTTTTCTTCATCAGGATCAAGTTGAGGATCAATGATTGTCGTTTTGGATTCTATTATTCGTGGATTCGATTTATTTCCTTGTGTATTGGATAGTTCGGCGAAAATTGCTTTGAAGTAGCTTTCAGGAAGAAGGCTACGTATCGCGTTCCTCTGGGCTTTACTCATAGCCTTCTGTACTGCAAAGGGATCTAGTTCCTCAGATCCATCTCTACGTTTCAATATTTTTGATTGACTACTTACACCAAGAATGCCTGTTCCTTTTTCAATATCTTTTGCTTTTACTACTGCAATATAGGCTTCAGGAGTATCTTTTAGGTCTACTAATTCGACGTCTATGTTCTTATGTCTTCTAGCTATTTCTTTGATACCAATCCAACTAATTCCTGTGACGATTCGGTTTCCTGATTTAAATTTGTATGTCATTTCCTCAATGACGTTTCCCATTATTTCAGCCTGGATCTGCTGCTCATCACGTTTCTCCATCTCAAGGAAGTCTCGAGTAGTAAGCTCTGTGTTTTTAGAGGTCATTTCATTGCTCCTCCTCTTGATCCTCGATAACAAGTATCCAGTGTCCCTGTAGTAACCACAAATAAGAGGGTGGCTTGGAATCAACGCTAATAAAAGAGCCACCTTCGGTCATCAAACCTAGGAGTTCCTCTTTTGAAACTTGTAGTGATAATGCATAGTCTTGTGGTCCTGAAATTAGCTTAACCATCAATGACTCTCCTTATGCTTCCAACCTCTGACTCGATATCCCTGATGAAGCTAAGCACGTTCTCCAGAAGACTACATTTTAAGCATGCGTTCGTTGTATCACTACCTGGGGGAAGAGAGGCTTCGTCCAAAACCTGAATCTCTCTCTTCGCCACTTTCAGACAACCTCCTTGTGTGCGTTCTCCGACAATATTGAAAGATCTTGAAGAAGTTTGGTCATGGCATATTTGTAGAAGGCACTTCTATTGTAACCCAATTTTTTTCTTGTCTCCTCAACGATGTTGTCAAATTGATTGCTTATTGCAACAGATCTAATCACGATATTACTCAACAAGGTTCACTCCTGATGTTATAAAGTTCATTATGTTATGAACTCACTGTTAGTGGGTTAATAAAGCTTTATATATTATATGAACATGGTTCATATACGAGTGAAATGCCAAGAAGAGCGATAAACGCTGAAGAACAGATTATAACTGCATTAAAAAACAATGACGGGTTGTCCTGGTCTGAATTACAAACATCAGCAAAGGTAAGTAAAGGCGCTTTATCACGCCATTTAAATCGATTAATAAACATTCATGCAATCCGTACAAAAATTGATGATAGTGTTAGGCCTCCCATAACTAGGTATTTTCTCAATTTAGATGATCATAGGTTACTTAATTCCTTACTTACATTGAAAGAAGAGCTTTCAGACATTCCGAGTTATAGTGAATTATTCAACATTATTGTTTCAGATCAATTTCTAAATATGTATTTCCAAACATTGAGCCTGTTCACATTTCCATTTGTTGAAAAAAACGTAAAAAAACAAAACAATCATAAAAAAGAGTCTATAACAATATTGAAGCTCCCTCAGTTTGGTGATTTGGACAAGTTAGTTGATTTAAATAATTTATCTGAAACGTCATTTTTATTCACTCCATTTCTACTTCATAGTTTTTACAATATTGTGAATTTAGAGATCAATTTGTTTCAAGTAATTGCTGATTTAATGGATACCGATATTGAAACACTTTTTAAAATATTTGATTATCTTAACTTTGATTTTGAAACTGATTCTGTTTTATTAACGTTCCCATTAATTCTTGACCTTGATTTTGTCGATGAGATCAAGCAGTTCATCCAAATTTGGGAAAACGAAGTTGCAGCTGATTCAGCTATTTTTGACATTTATAGTAAAATGATAATAGGCGTGTACTTAATGTATGCATATTATTCGAGTACATATGATAAACCTGAGTTGGGTTTCAGTTTATTTAAAACGAAATCTATTGAGAAGTATAAAAACCTTGAAAATCAAATTAATGAAGAAGACTTGATACAGTTTCTATCAAAAATTGGAATTGATAAAAATAATTTCAATCATGCGCGCGCGCGATGAATTACTTGATAAAGAACCTTGTAAAGAATACCTGCGAGCGTGCACAAAACAAGCATAAAGATAATTAGAAAATAGCCTGTCTGCATACACACGAGAACGCAAACTGTCTCTATAAAAGATTAGATTCAAATACTATTACAAGCTAATTATTATGAAGATATATGAAAGAATCCAAGAATATAAAGGAAGATTGGGTTGTATTAAACATATATTTAAATTCTCCAACTTTGTTTGATGAAATTATCATCATAGTTAATGAATTATCGGATAAACTGATTGAAGAAAGTAATTTAGTAGGATATTATTATAATCGATACTATTATCCAAGTAAAACTGATACTCATTTAAGATATGGTTTTCATAAATTACATAATAAAGATGATGTAATTATAAGATTAAAAAAATTAGAAAAAGAAAATAGAATTAAAAACTTTAAACAAGTTGAACCAGATTTGAAAATTGTAGATGGAATGGTAATGGATGAGTTAAAATTAACAGCTCGTAAATTAACTAAGATTATAAAAACGGATTTCAATAACAAAATATCAGTAAAACAAGCTGTGTATTTAATTCATCTTTCTATGAATCCGTTCTTTTCATATAAAGACGAACTTGAACTATATTCTTCATTATTAAACTCTACAAAACTTGCACTAGGCATAAAGTAAAATAAACGCACGCGCTGAGAAATGTAAGTCGTTTCTTGTTCAACGATTGTTTGATATGCAGATTAAGCGATTGAGAGAGACAGGTAGTGCAATTCGAAAAGCAAGAGAGTTAGGAATCGAGTTCCAGATAAATTATTGAGAAAACTTATGCGCGCGTTACCCAGATATTTCATTAATATAAGGACAAGACTCAGTTATTCTATAGACACAATAAACTGGTTCACAATATTCCTTATTTTTTGGACATAGTAATTTTACAAGTTCGTTTTTAATGTTTATTATTTCTTCTTCGTTTTGTTGTTTTTCATTAATTAACTCTGTAAATCTTTGTTTAAGCTCTTCTTTTTTCAACTCATTCGTCCTCAACTTTTTGAATGGTTGATTCCACTATATTCCATATTTCTGAAGCTATTGCTTCGATCGAACGAGAACCATCACCATCTATTACGTATACGTTTTCTCTTCCTTCAAATTGTTCTAAGTAAATACTTCGTACTTTCTGTAGGTATGTTAGCTTTTCAAAATGATTGGGTTTTTCGTTCCTCTGGAATTTTATTCTGTCTAGTGCCTCTTCTGAGGTTATGTCTAAAATTATTGAAACATCTGGGATTGGTGCAATTTCTTTATTCTTTTTTTCAATATAGTATGGGTCAAGGCCTTTTTGTCCTTGGTAGGCAACAGTGGATAAGTAATATCTATCCATGATGACAATTTTTTTCTCTTGTAGTGCTGGCTTTATGTTAAATTCAACATCCTCAATACGATCTAAATAAAATAATTCCAACTCCTCTTCAGGTGTTACATTGGAACGACCATTTATTGCCAACTCTCGTATCTTCATACCCCATTTTCCTCTTGTGGGTTCATGTAAAATGGTGGAAGAATAGCCAAGAGTATTCATTTTTTCTTGTAATATTTTTACTTGGGTTGTTTTTCCTGCTCCATCTATTCCTTCAATTGCAATTAAAATACCTCGCTTTAATGTTTTTTTTTGCACTGTTTGTAACAAGCTAGCATCCCCTCGCCAAAGAGTAATTGAAAGTTAGATAATCACATATTAATAAATTGCGCGCGCGCCTCTTGATATACAAGAAAAAATAAACTTAGGAACCATTTCATTAAGAAAAGCTGTTCAATTAACAATATTGACTCGTAATGGTACCAGCGCGTTGGTATCAGGGAAAGGAAGTATTCCTGTATCTCGAACAAACAAATGGTTTCCTCAAATTAGAGAGATAGCATTCGATCCAAGTTTGATTTTAAAAAAATAAAGGTGGTTATTGGAGCCTTTGTTTAAGCTCTTCATAAATTACCTCCCTGGCTTCAGGACACCCAGAATTTAGTTCTGCATCCAAGTAATCCCTGATTGCCCGAATTATCACCTGGTTATAGCTTATGTTCGCGTGTTCATGCCCAAAATAATTTGGGGTTTTCTCTGTGTACCAGGCGAAGGCTTCCCACAGCTTCTCAGGTACTTCTAATTCAAACTTCACAACATTCTCAGACATAGTTATACACCGTATAACCACAAGTTACACTTTTATTTAAGTATATCCTATGGTTATACGGTGATCTAAGTGGTTCAGTTGCCTCTAACGATATCAGTTAAAGTAGTCAAGATCGGAAATAGCTTGAGAATGACTATCCCGAAGCCTGTAGTAAAAGCTCTGAATATTATTGAAGGAGATTATTTAGAAATCGGTATCGAAGAAGACACCATGATAGTGAAAAAATCAGAATAGCCGTGAATGTTTATGCTCGCGCATTAGTATGAATGATTAGATGAGTTCTTCTATTTTTTTAGATAAAATATATTTCTTTAGCACTTTATACTCTTCAAGTTCAAGGTCCTCAGGTTCCAATATATTGCTTTGAAAGTAATTAGTGGGATTTAACATTAGATCTTTAAAAACAGTTACCCAACTCAGTTTTTGGTTTTTAGATAGTGAACTCCAAACAACATCAATGAATTCATGTGTCAATCCTACGATTTCACGAGTATCTGGCTTAAAGTTTTTAGGAATATTATGTCTGGCAAAAGAATTCAACAATTGATACGGATTATTTGCTTGGATATGGATACCTTCCTGTTCTAGTTTTTTAATGATTGATAAATAATCATCATGCCGCTCTTTTCGATGGTGAATCCCCAACCATTTCGAAGGCTCATCCTTATATTTATGATACTTCCAAAAACCAGCCTCTATATGTTTTCCTTGAATAATGATGTCGATAAGGTTATGAAGCCATCTCTGAGGCAATGTAAGTGTAAATAATAATGGAAACTCATAAAGGCTATGTCACTCACACACACTTAATCTTTCGTAGAAGCTCGCGTATTGATAAAAGAAATTAAATTGAGTGCTCTCATTTTACGTCAATCTGAACACTTCTTTCCAAGTCCGTACTCTTCTCCTTCATCCATAATAAATGAATCCCCGTCTTTGTGTCATATGGAATTTTAATTGCTCCACTCCATGTTCCATCTGCCTTTGATTTGAAAGTAGCTAGATAATGTGCACTGTCAGCTTTTTCAAAATAAATCTCAACATCATATCCAGCAGGAATGCCACTACCAGATATAATATATTCATCCTTTTCGTGACCTTTTACAGCTTGAAATAGTTTAGATTGTGTTTCATCAATCATTATTTCCAGATCGTTTGGTATGGTTATTGATGGTTCATCTTTCATTAGTTCTGTTTTTTCTTTTTTCTTCTCCTTGGGATCAGGGTAAGCTTCATCGAGTGGTTTGCTATCATGTTCGTCATTCCAAACATTATTGAAATACTCAAAGGCAGATTCAACAAGATCAGGATGTGTAGTATAAATCCCAGCATCTCTCCGTTCCTCATTCATACCTTCTTTGTTGAAATCAAATGAACCAAGAACCAGTAATCCCTTTGTCTTGCTTTTACAGAGAAACATTCTGAAATGAGTTCTATGATTTACTCGTATCTTAACACCAGCATCTTGAATTTTTCGAAGAGAAGCTAAGTTTCTCTTATCATTTTTACGACTAAGATTGTGTTCTTGAGTAATTATCCGCACTCTCGTACTGAGACCTTTGAGACTCTTAGTAATAATCTTGGCAATTCCATCTGAAAAATATCCAGTAATACATATCTCATCAAAAGTTTGACATAATGAACCTACGTCTCGATTTACAAATTTCTTAAACAGCGCTTCATCATAAAAACTAACTCTAAAACCAAGTATGTCCTTGCTAATATTATTTGCATCGTTTATCAGTTTACTGAATCGTGATTGTTTAGACATGGTTGAACAAACAACTAACGGATATTTGAATTCTAATGGTAACAATAATATTACCATAACAGTGCGCGATTGTTCTCATCTTTGAAAATAATTCACGTTCATTGTGTTCAAACGCTTGTTACAAACAGAATATAAAGGTACTATATAGAACAGGTCCAATCTATATAGAACGCCATAAACATAATTTGGTGTAAAAGGTCTAGGTAAACGACGTGATTTTGTTTGTGACCTAAGAGCTGCTTCGAACCCCCGAAGCTGCAAGCTTATTTTATTCTCTAATTTGCGCGCGCTGTTGGTCTTTTTCTTCATACTGGATTCTCCAAGGAAGTCATTGCACCAGTCTCATCTTGGCTACTATCGTTCAAGGACTCCTTCCCAGACACGTTCACCTGAAACTTTATCTTCATCGCCTTCATTTATTTCGTGGGTCTGTGGGTCGGGACTTAACCTAGTTGAACCAACTTTGTTTCCTGCAGGCCTATTTTCCTCATCTTTAATTGTGTCCGTTTCGCTGTGTTTCTGGGTCTGCGCGCGCGCGCGCAAAACATTCCCATCTTTATGGTGTTTGAAGTAGAATAATGCGCACGCATTCATTTAAGAAGATTAGTAGAGTAGTTATACAGTTCTTCAATCATTTTAAGGTAATTTTCTCCTTTCTCTGTTAGGGAATAGTGTTTACGGTTGGAGGAATCAGATTTAAATTCCTTTATCAAACCATTCTTTTTTAAACTCAATAAATAGCGTGTAATAATCACATTGCTAACATGTACTTTATGTTGAATTCTCGTAGGCACCGTTTCTCCTTCTTTCAAAATATTCAATATTTCCTTTTTAATTTCCATGTTTCCCCTTAGTTTTCTTTCATTACCACAGGACATTAAAAAACAACAATAATAGTAGATACATAAGTATTTTACGATTAACGAATAACGCAGAGCGTTTAACCATACTTATAAGCTTTACACCGTTGACTCTAAATATGGGAATTATTCCCCCAGAATTAAAGCCCTTCAAATACAAGCATTCATGCGCGATACTCTATCTCCTACACAAAAAAGAGAAACTGAACCTATCCGAGTTAGCAGAAGGTATAGGTGTAAAGCACCGCACAGGGATAAACAGAAGTATTGAAGCCTTATCTGAATCAGGTTTAATCACCTATAAAGACGTTCAACCACGTACAAGATGGGTCAGTTTAACGGATAAAGGACACATCGTATCCCACTGCATATACCTCATGATAGACGCAGTAAACGGAATACCACCAGAGAAAAACATTAGAAAATTATAACCAGTTCTTCTCCAGGCGCGCGCGACAAGAAAAACCAGGTTTCTACAAAACTAGGAGGCTACGTTTAGAACATTTTTATTCACAAAGGAAGGAAATCTAAACGTAGCGATTAATGTAAAATGTTACATGGATAAAATACTTTTTCATAAAGTTAATTAAACGTGCGCGTAGTCGGGCCTATACATGTTGAAGTTAAGGTGCTTCACCTTTTGGCGGGGGAGAATTGCCTAGGTGAGTGAATCAGCTTGAGTGGTAATAGACTTCTCTGATTTCACTCGAGGATGAGATCCTAGGCATAAAATGTTTACAGTTGTTAAACATATAGAGAAAATGGAAAAATGATCTATAGTATGTGCACGTACGTGAGAAGTGTAGGGATTGGGAAAAGATTACTAGATCTTTGGATATTCCCAAGCCCCCTTGCTTCAAGAGGAAAAACTTTTGAAGCTATATTTACAATCGCATACTATGTATTTAAATAAATTTAACTATTTATGAGTAAATATAATAAATACATTGCGTACGAGTGTTTTATATAACTAAAAATTAACTAACAAAAGATGCTTGTTATGAATACCTCAAGCATCCACGGTGATTGCTATTTTTCCCTCCGTGAACGGGAGCGGGGCAAAAGCGAAGGCAACAACACGCCCCAAACCCAATAAACACAATACACACGCGTATGCATTAATAAGAAAAAATTAAATATTTACTTGTAAAAGAAATTTATTGGTGGAGGATATATGCCTAAATTTTTAGCAGTTCATCCAATGCCAGGTCCTATAAGTATAGAGGAAGCTACACCTTTAGGAAAGAAAGCCAAGGCTCTATGTACAGCTGATGCTTACTGGGTTTCCAGCTGGGCTCAGCTTGATGATAAAGGAAAGATAGTGAAAATCCTTTGTGAATGGAATGGAAAAGATCAGAAAACCGTAAAAGACTTGATAGTACAAGCGGGAATGCCTCTTGAAGGCGTTTACCCTATGATGAAGGTTGATTCCGAGGACTTTAGGTAATAAATAAAACGCCCCTTTTTTTTTTATTACTCACATGTAAGAGCGCGCAAAACGTTTAATGAAATATGCTTACAAATAACACATTTAATATTAATCGATATTTAAAATATATATTATAACTCTTTTTAAAAACATGTTAATAAAAAAAGATGTTAACATATGTATATTTTAGTTATACAATTATTAAACCATTATAAATATGTCATTGTTTGTTATAACCTATTTTAAAAGACAAATAATGTATACTCGAGTACAATGATAAAACTGTTCATTAAATGGTTCGTAGTCTCAGGAGGAAGCCTACTAGTTGAGTATAGTCTAATTGAACTCCTAAGATTCCTTCTAGAATTTAAGGTCTAAAAGCACACAGTTTTTGAATTCCCTGTTTACATTTGTATACACTTGTTTAATATTCAGAAGATGGTTCTCTAATCAGTGTTTTCCAATCACTGTTTTATTATTGGATTATTCTGTTGAATATGAGGAGTATCGGATGCTTAGGACAGAGGTATGAGCTGACCTCTGGAGGCAGTTCCCTCGATGCTAAGCTTCTCCTCCCTTCCAAAAAAGTGCAGCCTAGGATAAACATGGTGAAATCAGGGGTTTCATTGCTTTCCCCTGATTCACTCACCTAGGTCTTCTCTAAGCTTGACTCGTATGTGTACTAATTATTCTCATCATTGAAAATAATTCATGTATATTATACCCGAACACTTGTTACAAACAGAACAAACACGAACTATATAGAACGTATTTAATCTATATAGAATATCACGGACATAATTCGGTGTAAAAGGTCTAGGTAAACGACATTATTTTGCCTGTGCTTTCAGAGCTGCCTCGAAGCCCTGAAGCTGTAGGCTTATCTTTTTCTCCAGATTCAATAATTGGTCTGATACAGTATTCAACTTGGTTTCTAACTCTGCTATTCTTTGGCCTTGTTCACGTATCTGCTTCATAGCTGCCTCTGGGATAGCTGTCTTGCTCTTGTTAGCTATCTCATCTTTACTTGTCTTCTCGATGGCTAGTAGGTGCTCATAATTAGCATAGAGCTCTCGTAGCTCATCATCTGGCATGTTAATGTAGGTCTTCACCTGCTCACCTATACTATGACCCATAAAGAACTCGATTAGAGTGTCATTCATTTTTCCTGTGAGCCTTGATCTGAATGCGGAGCGTAGGCTGTGAGGTCTTGCTGGGTTAAAGCCGTTATTAACTTGTTCCTCAAAAAGAAAATCCATTTTATCAGCATACAGTTTAAGTTGCTTCTGCAAAGCCCCATCTGTGACTCGTTTATTTGTTCCAAGTTTCGTGAATAATGGATCCCGAGGCTGGATGTTTGGCCTAGAGTTCAAGTAAAGCTGGAGATAGTGGACTGCGTCTCTACCAAGGAATGTCTTGATCTCGTTTCCCGTCTTTTTCCGATAAGTGTGTATTATTAAAGGAAGCTTATTCTCTTCGAACTCTCTCTTGATGTCACCGTAATTTAATGCAACTATATCGGATACAGAAAGCCCAGACTGGAAAGCTACCAGGATAAATGCTTTATCACGGAGATAATCAGCTGCGTCAACGAAGCTCTTAACCTCTTCAAGAGTCCACCTATGTTTCTCATTTTCACGGAGAGGCCTATTAGGTGGCAGCTCAATGAATTGAGTGCTGATAGAAATACCATAATATTTAAGGGCGTTTTGTAGAGCTGCAACACTCTGTCTAACCGTATTCGGAGAGTACCTTTGTTCAATATGCCATTCAATGAATCCTCTAATAGCTTCTTCTCCTGGTCTAATTCTCTGCGATAAAGGCAGTCCCTTATTTGCTTCTGTCTGTTTCTCAATTTCATCAATAAAATCTGAGAATGGTTTATCATAGAAATATCTGAATCTTCTTAGGCAGACCCTGTATGCTTTTGCTGTGCTGGTTGTTTTTGTGTTTAAGAACCTGTTAACTGATTCATCTAACTCTATTCCCGTGATCTGAGCTTTCTGGAAAGGCATTCTGTATACTAATAAACAAATAAACTGTATATTAACCTTACTATAACTCAGATAACAACTATTATCTGGGTAATAGTAATTACGCACACGAACTAGGTTAGAAAAGGGTTATCAGTGCTACAGCGATGACAATAATAATCGAACCTACAATATCTTGTGCTGAAACCCTCTCAGTATCTT
>JAEOTF010000289.1 GCA_016840025.1 Candidatus Hodarchaeota archaeon | reverse complement strand
TCCTGCTCCAGCGACTCTCCTTGTCATCCAATCGTTCATTCTGGCTCTGGGTGCCCTGCCTTTATATAAACTCGTACGACATAAATTGAGATACCGAACAGCAGGAATCGTTTTTGTTTTCTTATACCTGTTGTATCCTCCACTTCAAGGAATAAACTGGTTCGATTTTCACTTGCAGAGTTTTCTACCTCTTTTCTTTCTTTCGGCAATTTACTTCTTTGAGAAACAAAACTGGAAAACCTTCCTTGTTTTCATTATCTTTGCGCTAATGTGTGAAGAACATGCTTCTATGATTGTCTTATTCGTGGGTTTATATGCAGTCTTTGAATATCGAAACCATATTAAATCTACTCTAAAGAGCAAAAAAATTAGAGACCCTATTTTCCTCGTTTCAGTGGGGACTATCCTATTCGCCGTTCTTTGGTATCTAACAGCTGTTTGGATACGTGAAACATTTTTTCCAATAAATCCTAGTTTCATTCACGAATTCAAAGCAGCTGAGAATTGGAGTGTTCTAGGAATTCAAGATCCTATTAGCATTCCCCTTCATATTCTTTTACATCCTACAAGAGCCATAAGCTCCCTTGGCTTTGATTTCTTAGCAAAAATTAGTTATTTATTAATACTATTTGGAGCTCTCGCTCTCAGATCACTCCTACACCCCAAACATCTTATACCAACGATCCCATGGTTTTTTTATGCCCTATTCTCGAATTATCTCCCATACTATTCCCTTTACAACCAATATCCAGCCTACATTATCTCCTTCATTTTCGTAGCGGGCGTCTCCTCACTCGAACCTAAAAACGGATTGATTAATCAGAAAACATTAAAAAAACCTCTCTTAGTCATGTTACTTTGCAGTTTAGTGGCTTCAATACTAGTGTCACCACTTAGCCCTATAGTATCAACAATCTACCCAGAAGCAGGGTTAGGCTCTACAACTGAGCATGAAGAATTTATCCATGAAATTCTTTCATATGTCCCATCCAACGCATCCATCATAACCCAAAGCAATATTTTTCCACATGTTTCCAATAGACTCAACGCCTATGTAATACCTACAATCCATAACATATGGAAAAGAAAAACCTCCGAATTTAGAGACTTCACAAACGATACTCTCAAAAACGTCGATTTTATCCTCGTAGATATCAAATCTGATTCCGATGCCAGTGAGCTAATTTTCTCTTTATTAGAGCAAGATCAGATATTCAATGTCTTAGTAGCTGCTGAGGGCATAATTCTCCTGAAAAAGAATTATGATGGCTATCCAACACTGTTAGCACCATACAACGTTACATATAATTATCGTGAGCTAACTTTTTATAGTGGAAGGCTTGTAGAAGATCCAAACTCTACAAGTGGAATTGTTTTATATTTCAACGGATCCTTTGGCTATTCGCCACTATTTTGGTATGGTCCACGCAGTCTAATGCCACCTGGTCGATACAAAATTACTTTGAGACTTAAAAGTAATGGAACAGCGGGGATCTTTACACTAGAGATTTGTACAAGAAAAGGTCAAAACCTCCTGCTTTCGAAAACCTTTTACGAAAACGATTTTGCGACCAAAACTACATGGATAGATCAATCATTCTATCTCACTTTCGAGAATCCTCTTATAGATTTTGAGGTAAGGGCAGTCAAGATATCAAATCAAACTAATATGTATCTTGATTACATTCGGATAGAACAAACAAGTTTGCCAATAAACAACTAGACGTTACAAGCGCACATTTTGATCTCATTTGGAGGCAATGATCGATACATAATAGAAATCAACTTTAACTTGGCGACTGTAGTATTTTGATAACTATTGCCATCAATTATCGACAGAGGGGTTATTGTGAAAGTAGCTCTGGTCCATCATAGCCTCAATATACCTGGAGGTGCCGAAAGACTTTGCCTAACTACAATTGAGGCATTAAAGAAAAAGGGCTACAATGTTACATTGGTTACAGTTGAGAAAACTAACTGGGATCTAGTTAGAAGAAACTTTGGCGAAATAGTATCTCCAGACAAGGAAAGCTATCTAACCAGCTTTACACTTTCAAAACATCTTTCAAATATGCTAGGGGCTTCGCTATATTTCATTTCGTATGTTCTTCAGTTGTTACAGAAAAAAGCTAGGCGGAAATATGATCTGGTTATAAATACCTTTGGAGATATTGTGAGTTCTTTAGCTAACATAACGTATGTTCACTTTCCACTTCGAGCTGCTGTTGAATTCTCTCAGGTTCCCGCTTTCTCCAGCCCATTGAAATGGCGTGCTGTGGCATCATATTATTATATGGCGTTAGCGGTCTTAGATCGAATTTCACCTGGAACGTTGTTGACTAATTCGAAATTCGTACAAAAGATTATTAGAGATGTTCTTGGTCGTAGATCTCTGGTTGTTTATCCCCCAGTTGATGTAGAGAGCTTTTCGACACAATACCTCCAGAAACAGCAAAAGGACTCCATTGTAGCGACTATTTCTAGTTTTACACCTAAGAGACATCTTGAACGAATTCCCATAATAGCAAAACAGACAAAATCTGCCAATTTCGTCATTCTGGGTAAGGCTAATCAATATTCATCACTAGTCTTAACAAAGTTGGAGGAGCAAATTAGAAGCTTAGGCGTTGAAAACAAAGTAGAATTAAAAATCAATGTTTCTTCCAAAGAGCTTCGAGAAACTCTCGCAAGAGCGAAAGTCTATTTGCACGTTATGCCGTCCGAACATTTCGGAATTTCAGTAGTTGAAGCTATGGCGTCTGGTTGCATCCCAGTTGTAAACCGATCTGGTGGACCATGGCTAGATATCATGAGTGCTCAACAAGGCGAATGTGGTTTTGCTTATTCATCTGCTAAAGAAGCTGCAGTTTTTATTGATGCCTTGGTTGGTGACGAAAAACTAAGAAGTGAGATCGCGCCTAAAGCTTTTTACAGAGCAAAGGCTTTTGATAAATCAGTTTTTATGAGAAATATGGTCAAAGTAGTGGAGAAAGTTGCCAACTAAAAAAGATATTACTATATCAATAATTGTTCCGACATTGAATGAAGAAGCGCATATCAAAACTTTTTTGGGATCTCTCGAGAATCAGTTCACAATAGATTTTGAGACGCTGATTATTGATGGTGGCAGCAAAGATAAGACATGTGATATTGCCAAGCAATTTAATACAAAAATTGTAGTGGTGCCAGGTGCTGAGGAATTTGTCTCAAGAAATATCGGTGCTAAAATGGCTAAAGGGAGATTGTTACTTTTTACGTGTGCGGATATAATTATTCCTAAAGACTCGTTTTCAAAGATTGTTCAGCGATTTCAGGGGCAGCCTGGACTTATTGCATTAAGCGGTCCTGGATATCCTTATGATGCACACACTATTGGAGAAATTGAGTATAAACTTTATAATACTATTAGATATTTGGTTACAAAACTTCCCAAACCGTTTAAGCGCTTTTCAACTAGTACTAACTTCTTAGTGGTGAGGAAGGACATCTTTGATGCTATTGGTGGTTTCAAGGTTAATGAAATTAATGCCGACGGGTTTATGGGTAGAAAATTAGTACAAATTGGAAAAGTTGGTTTCTACTTAGATACTTTTGTTCGAATATCAGCCAGGCGAATGAAAAATCTTGGATTCATAGGTTTTAATAGACACTACCTGTACGTTCTTGAGAATTTACTCTTCTTTTTTTCTAAGACTTTGATTATGAAAAATATAAAGTCACGATCTAGGATTAAACATCGAGAAATTCATGAAGTTTAGTGTTGAAGGATTGTCCTGTAATTTCGAAGTTTTTCTCTCTATTCCATATTGCCTAGGTTTCCTAGTTTAAGTTTTTCTTCGGTAATAAGCGAGGGGGTGACGTACTTCTTTGCATAATTCATCTCTGCCGGGACACACTCCGTGAGTGCGTAGAGTGTCGCATCGCGGAGTAATGTACTTTGTTTGAGATCCTCTTACGCCAGCTATGTGTTCTACTTGGTAACGCGTCATTTTTTCATCGAAATCTGAGATCGAGCGAAAAAGATTGATAATCTCTTCTACACTCATACCCACATTCGCTAAAAAGGTGGTTAACGCAAAGCGGCCGATATGGGAGACAGGATGACCGGATGCCATTGTGTTGTAAATCTTCTTTACGCATGGTGGAAAGGCCGCAACTACCTTTTCTTTCGGGTATTTATTCAGCTGGATTTTACCTCGCTTTTCTGAAGCTAGTTGCTTCAATTGGGTTAGATATTCAATGATGCCTTGTGGAAGTACCCCCACGTTTGTACTAAGCTTATTTTCAATATACCTTCGTACTTCTTCTTCTAGAAGACGGCTTACCTCCATTTTGGTAAGATAGACTTCTTTCTGCAAAACTAGTCTATTGACAAGTTTCCACTTTTTATCTTGAAAATCTGCGGCATTCTTTAAAAAATCTGTAAAATGAAGTGCGAAGCTGTAAGGCCCTATATATTTATCATTTGTAACTGCTCTAATTCTCCATTTAAAGTTGGTTGTTATTTCCATAATCTTCGCGTCTTCTTCATCTCTAAGTAATGAGGATACGCGTTTTGCTTCAGCCAAAGCATACCTTTTTTTGATGAAGGAATCAGCCGTCGCAGCCGTAATCATTATAGCTACAGGAAACGAAGATGTCTCAACATCATCGCTGGGCGATTTTTTACTCACTGTGCGAAAAAGGATAGCCTCTTCTATTCTGTCTTTTGCTCTCTCTAACACTGATTGATAATCAGAACTAGCCAAATCATCGATTCTTATGTCAAGGGCTTTAATGTATTTGGCTGCTTCAGAAGTGAAAGGATATTTGGCCCAGTCGTTTTTTGTAAGGACGATCCTTCCCTCAGATCCTCTTTTCTATTCTACTTCTATTC
>JAEOTF010000288.1 GCA_016840025.1 Candidatus Hodarchaeota archaeon | reverse complement strand
CCCCAACCAAGGGGATACAGCCGCATGCTGTCTTCCAGGTCATCCATGCAGAAATCGCTCGGACTGTATCGGCTGTCTATTCCGGATGGTAGCGAAGTCCTCCTTTGCAAGTTCCTCTTGCACTATTGTATTGGGCTCGGAAGCCTGTGAAGGTCTTTTTTGTTCCATCATCCATTGTAATTGTCAATCGAACTTCTAAGAATCTTTGGGGTTCTTTCAAGGCTTCATAAACTTCTGGCCCATAGCCAAGAGCATCACACGCTGTTTTCAGCTGTTGCTGCGCTATTTTAAAGGGGTTCAATTCTTCTGTCAATTTTTCTCAACGTCCCATATAGTTCTCACTTTGGGGCATTCCATTTAAAATGGACTTAGTATATACGAGTTAGGCCGAGAATAGATTCGCTATATATGCTTTTCTTCCAATACATACTTTCTAATTGGAACTCTTTTTGAAGTCTCAATTCTTAATGTAAAACAATGTTTGAAGGCTCTAATTGGTTAAATTTTCTAGTATAACCTCAAATAACACTAAAATCAATAAGATAGATTTATGAAAAAATTGGAAAAAATAGAAAATAGTACTTGTCTAAGTAACGATAAAATGGCATCATTAATTCTCTTAATCCACATTCGGACATGGTCCTTGATGGATGAGTGTTTTTTTGCGCGGAGGGGAAAAGAGAGTTTTTTTTAAACTCAGGGAGTGACCCTGCTTGCGTTGACACGCAAGCAGAGTAGCCGGGTGCCCCGATCCGCTTTGCATAACCCTCATGCCAATGAACTTTTGTCTGTTTTTTATGATGATGTTCTTTGATTGATCATCGATTGCTATCTTCCAAGATGCATATAGGAGGAATTTTCTTTTTGTTGGTCAACAAACAGCAGGAGTATGTGAAACGTAAATCACTTCAATCCAAGTTAGAAAACTATGTGTGATTTTGTACTCTAGAGGTCCCCATACTCCAGATTCCGCGCCGACCACTAACCTAATATGATTAACTGGTTAGTTCAGATCATCTATACTGGACTATACATTACCCATAAAAATGTATCCCTTGTTCAGAAAACTTCGTGTGGGCTTTAAATCGATTGAATATTCCCAATAATCTCGTATTGGCTATAATTTCTTGCAACTTATGTTATTTTACTTAATAATGTGTTTGGGAAATCAATACAATTTATTTCAGAATTCGATTATTTTTTCGAAACCTATGATTGTTATCTGACTAACGTAATAACATGAGCAGTCAAATTATGCGGTGAGGGTTTCATTAAATAAATCATTCAATATTTTTTCAAAGTGATTTGAAAACGTATTTATATTTGTTTGGACATCGTAATAAAAATTAAGCATATGAAATATAATTTAATGTTGCTCAGGGTAGTCGCCAAGACAGATGACTGTGGTATATTCGGGTATTCAAAATCTTGAATACCACGACCGGGGGTTGGTCTTGAAAGATATCAATCTCTCACTCAGAGAAGTCACCAAGACGGATAGACTTAGTATTTGGGATGTTCAAATTCCTAAATACCACGACCGGGGTTGGTCTTGAAAAATATCTATCTATTACTAAAAGAAGCCGCCAAGACGGATAACTTTGGTACTTAGAGTGTTAAAAGCCACCCAATTTAACAAATATACCTTCCCGTGATTATGGGAAAGAAACGAGGTATACAAGTTAGCAGAGCAATACGATTGATTCCTGATAAGAGTACTTGTATGGCCACTACCTTGTCGGATTCGGTAGGAATTATGGTGGTGAATACATGACAAAACCAAGGTATTTGGCACGAATGTGCCGATATCCAATGGGACTATTCCTTCTTCTTTGTATCCTTCCAATTATGGGAATTAACTTTAACCAAACAAATGAATCGACTCTCTTTTCAATGAAATCCGATTCGTCAGATAATTTGTTTAAATATGATAATAGGGTTCAATACACTCCTATGCCGAATTGGAAGCGAAATATGAAGGTTTTAAGTACCCAATTTCAGTCAGGGATAAATGTAAAGATTAATGATACATTTTCAGGCTACAAAACTAACGGTCTGGCAAATATAGCGAATATGTATACTACCACTGAGACGCGAGAAAGTTCTCTCACCATCGCTAATCCTACCGGATTCCAAAAGCAAGAAGGCAAAGTTAAAATTACTAATGTTACTGCAAAGACCGATTGGAGGACGGTAGAGGACAATTCGAGTAGTACTAGTTTGGAATTGGCTGGTGGCCTAACTGATGATAAATTTGCTGCCATGAGCTTTAATCTCGCTTCTAGTGCAAATTTGACGACAATCGCCCTAAATTATTCGGGTCTCTGGTATACAGCTCCAACTGACAGGACTCCACGACTTGAAATCTGGAATGAGAGTTCTAGTAATCCAGGAGAACTAGGAGTAATGATCGTTGAATGGGCTAATCTTATTAACACGGTAGATAAACTCTGGCATAACTTTACAAATACCTATACAAATAATCCCCAGAATTTATCTGCAGGTACAT